>CAYQNR010000021.1:0-39395 GCA_964418945.1 uncultured Desulfobacteraceae bacterium | reverse complement strand
TTGACAAGGACGGGTATGAGGAAATCCTGGTATGGAATCATGAAATGGGCCTGGGCATTTCCCCGAAAAAAGGCGGAGGGATATTTGAACTATGCCATCTCCCCAGCTCCTTGAACCTTACCGATGTCCTGACCAGAAGACCTGAGGCCTATCACTATGAATTGGTCAACATAGGACAAACCGAGGTTGCTGAAGAAAAACATGAGGCGGGAATACCGTCCATCCATGAGGTCTCATACTCCGGCCAGGACCTGAGCAAGCTTGTGGTCTATGATACATATGACAAGATATCCCTGCTGGATCACTTCCTGGGCCCAGGAGCGACCCTCCAGGGTTACGCTGTTAATGATTACCCTGAAGACGGCGACTTTGTTCAGGCCGAATACAGCCTGGAAGAGGATAAGGTCCATTCCAACAGCGCTCTTATAAGACTTTCCAGAAAAGGGAATATAGGTCCGGCCGGATTGCGGCTTGATAAATCAATTATGGTTAAAAAAGAAGCGGGCGCGACAATAGACTACTCCTTTGAAAACACGGGGTCACACCCAGTGTCAACAACATATGGGTGCGAGTTCAACCTGAATCTATACTCTGACCAGGACCCGCAAAGGTATTATCTGTGCAAGGGATCAGGGGCTGTCAGGAAGGTATGGGAGACAGGGGCCGAGGACGATCTTACCGGCTTTGAGTTGGTGAATGAGCCGGATAATCTGAGGCTGATATTCCTGTTTTCAAGGCCTGTCTCGTGCTGGTTTTATCCTATTATGACCGTGTCCAAGTCAGAACAGGGTTTTGAATATACATATCAGGGCACCAGCCTCCTGTTTCTATTTCCCATGCACCTCGCACCCCATAAAACGGAACAATTTCAGATAAAACTGGAATTACGATCATCTCCAAATTAGTCCACCCTCCGCAGTGCTACGGAGGACGGGTTCCTCGATGATATACAATAACTGCCGGATTCCCAAAACATGAAAAATCCGGTTTGATTTCACAGGAAAGCCGTCCCTCTATTCCTGAAATTTATCGTAACTCGTTCCCTGACAAGAAGATTGCTTTGCCATGGAAAGAGAGTTCAGATAGGCGACTGAGGAATACTGGTAAAACCTTTTTAATAGCCTTCAGACAAAGCAAGATCCGTTAAGACTGATAATGATGGGATTTAAAGAAAACCGGTGCAAATGCCAAATTGCGGAGACCATAAGCAAGAAAAAATATATTCTCTTGTTAATGCAGAGTCGTTTTTTCTTGACTTACTTTCTCATAGGCGACCCCGACCGCGACCCAGCCGAACCGATGTAAGTCTTTTTATTCCGCTGAATGTGCAGTGTTTGATAACCTAAGAGGAATTACCCATTATGCAAGTTTCTTTGCGGATTTAAGATCAAGGTAAACAATTGTTTCACCTTGCTGCGATCTCATCCTTATCTAAAATCATTAACTGACATCTTTATTTATAAAGAAAAAATTGACAACTAAGCGATAATCGGAACTCGCAACCTTCTGTTATTACTGTCTTTCATCCAGACATCCATCCTGCCGCAATCGGTATATCAAGTCCGACCCAGCCTTCCCTATGGCGCAATAAAACTTTCTTGGCACATCCGTTGCTTAATATCAAGTCAACAAGATCCTGTTATTCTTTTAGGGGAGGTTTTCAATGATGATAAACGCAATAAAACATTATTTGAACCCATTGCACATCTATTGTCGCCTTAGGGATGTGGGTCTTCCCAAGGGAAAGGCTATCTTTATCTGCTGTATCTATGAGAGCCTATTTTTTAGGCATTTCCTGATCAAACAAGGCAGCAACTGACGCTTTTCTCTTGTGGCTGAATTATCCATAAATGAATGGGTATAAATATAGGAGTGGGACCATGACCGATATAAAAAATGGAGACGGTTCGAGCGGTTATTGCGTTGGTATTGACGCCGGATCTGTAAGCATAAACTGTGCTGTGATCGACAAGGATAAAAAGGTAATCTATGAAGCCCCTTACACTCGCCATTTCGGCAGGATTGAAGAGACATTTATCTCCTGCATTAAAACTGTTTATGACAAATTGGGTGAAAAGAATATCCGATGCGTTTCCTTTACCGGCAACCACGGCAAAAAACTCAGCCAAAGGCTAAATGGATTTTATGAATATGAATCCATTAGTCAGGTAACCGGGGCCTTTCTTATCAGGCACGATGTAAAAACGATAATCAGTATGGGTGGCCAGGATACTTCGGTGGCCCAGATCAAATCCCATGATGGCAAATGGGAACTGGAATATTTTAATACAAACGGGCCATGCGCCTCGGGTACAGGGTCATTTATCGACCAACAGGCGGAGAGGCTGGCTACGGCCTTGTATGAAGGAAGAAAGGATGTATCTCAGGATCATATCGATAAGATACTATATGATTTTATCTCACTGGGGATAAAGAGCAGTAACCCTTCCAATGTGGCCTGCCGGTGCACTGTTTTTACAAAATCCGACATGATTCATTTGCAAAACAAGGGAGAGAGGCTTGAGGATATCATCTATGGACTACATATGGGGAATGCCAGGAATTATATCAGTTCCATTGTTTCCAACCGGAAGCTAGAGGAGCCAATCATCTTCATAGGGGGATTATCCTTGAACGATTTACAGGTCAAGGCCCTGAAAACGTATTTTCCGGGTTTAACAGTGCCATCGTACAGCACCTCCATAGGCGCCCTGGGCGTGGCAGTTCAATCCCTTGAGGCTAAAAAGGAAAACAGGATCAACCTTGCCTCATTGGAAGCAGCCTATATTGAGAGCGCTGTTTCCATTCAGGTAGGAGCGAAGCTAGTCATTAAAAAAACCGTTTTCCCTGAGACGAATAGCGTTCCGTTAAGAGATATAAACAGGAAGACTAAAGCATTTCTGGGGATTGATATAGGCTCAACTACAACCAAATATGCCCTTATAAATGAAGATAGGGAAATAATTAATAAACGCTATATCCCCACACAGGGAAAACCCATTGAAGTAACACAGAATCTCTTGAAGTCACTTTCAGATCAGATAGGGGCTGAAATACAGATTGTAGGGGTTTCAACCACCGGGTCAGGTAGAAACGTTGTGGGGGATTTTCTTAATGCGGACCTTATCATAGATGAAATTACAGCCCATGCCAGAGGAGCTGTGGAGCTCGATCCCGCAGTGGATACCATATTTGAAATCGGTGGGCAGGACTCAAAATATATTTACATCTCCAATTCCCATCCCCTTGATTTTGATATGAACAAGGTGTGTGCGGCAGGAACAGGGAGTTTTTTACATGAACTCGCAAACAAGTATGGGATCAATATAGTGGGTGAGTTCCAGGATATCGCCCTCTCTTCTGAGAGCCCGGTAAACCTGGCAGAAAGGTGCACGGTATTCATGGAATCCGATCTAGTCTCCTATCATCAGAAGGGTGTACCTAAAAAGGATCTCATGGCGGGCCTGTGCTATGCCATCGTGCATAACTACCTAAATAGGGTAGTGGGGAAGAGAAAGATAGGACAAAGGATCATGTTTTTAGGTGGCCCCTCTCTTAATAAGGCTGTTGTGGCTGCTTTTGAAAACGTTCTGGACCGGGCACTAATAGTCCCCTGTCATAGGGAAATCCTTGGGGCCTTTGGCGCGGCTATCAGCGTGCAGGAGAGGATTCGGGCAAAGGGAGAGATCGTAAAAAGCAAGTTCAGAGGGTTTAAAAGTGCCGTTAAGGACCGCATGGTTTTTACGGAAAAGATATGCCGAGCTGATCCGGGATGTCATAACCAATGCAAACTAAAGATATATAATTTTGACGGCAGAAAGAGCATTTGGGGTGGAGAATGCGGCAGATATGATGTCAGAGGAGATAACGAGACTAAAAAGGAAGACCTCTTCAACATGTGGAAAAAGACATGGCAACGCCACATGAAAGGTTTTTATGAAGAGTTGCAGGAGAAGCCTTTGTTGGAGGTGGAGGGGCGACCCACAGTGGGGATGCAAAGAGCACTCTATGGTCTCCACACCTCAATTTTCTGGGCCCATTTTTTTGATCAATTGGGATATCGACTTGTTCTAAGTCCTCCCACAAATCATAGGATATCCGAAGCAGGCATCGAGAAGATACTCATTGAGGCATGCTATCCTGTAAAGGTCTCTCATGGACACACAAGCATGTTGATAGATAAGACGAAATATCTTTTTCTCCCCACCCTGATTGATATGCAAACAGCTGAACCGGAAAGGGGCTACTATTGCCCAATGATCCAATGTAACTCCTATATGCTTCGTTCGGCCCTTGAAATCAAAGGGACTTCAATACTGAATCCTGTAATCCATATGAAACATGATCCGGATACTCTGACCCTGGAGATCTTTGAACAGGTCAAAGGAAGGATACATGTGGATAAAACAAGTATTAAAAAGGCGATTTATCATGCATTAATGATGCAAAGGCTTTTTATTGAAGAGATTCAGACTGTCGGTAAGAAAACCATCGAAAAATTGGGCGATGATGAACCTCTAACTGTCGTCACAGGCAGACCCTATAATCTTTATGACGAAAGGATGAACCTGTGCCTCGGCAGGCATCTGTCTAAAATGGGCCTCTCGGCATTACCCATGGACTTTATTGATATACTTTCAGAGGACCTTTCGGATTTTCCATCCATGTACTGGGGACTCGGGGCCCGGATACTAAGGGCGGCAAAGTTTGTTAAGAGGATGCCGAATTGTTTTGGTCTTCATCTTACTAACTTCGGATGCGGGGCAGACTCATTCATTGAACACTTTTATAAGCATATAATGGGAAACAAGGCCTATCTGATCCTTGAACTTGATGAGCATAGTGCGGCGGCAGGCGTGATGACAAGGCTTGAGGCCTTTAAAAACGTTATAAGAAACAGCATTCATCCCATTATGATACATAGGGAGGTACGTGATAATGCAATCCAATAACAGATGCCCTTTTAAGGAGTTGAGCGATAACATGGGTAAATTCAATTTAAGGGGAAAAACGGTGTTAATACCCGAGATGAACCGGATCGCAGCACATCTTTTTGCCGCGAATTTCCGCGGATTCGGGGTGAAGGCGGAGGTCCTTGAGACCTATAAAGGATGCAATCTTGGTAAGCAGCATACCTCAGGCAAGGAATGCTATCCATGTCAGATTACCCTTGGAGACATACTTTATTTTGTTAAAAAAAAAGAGGAGCGTAATAGGGGCGGCTTTAAACCGGAGAATTATGTGTATTTTTTACCGGAATCGGAAGGGCCTTGTCGTTTCGGCATGTACAATAACTACCAGCGGATGGTATTAAACAGCCTTCCGAAATTGAATATGCTAAAGATAGCATCATTGACCGCCAAAGACGGATATTCTCTTGACGGGATACTGGAAAAGAACAAGGTCACGGACTTTAGGAAGGCGGGGTATTTCTGCTTCGTCATAGCCGATATCATGGACAGGCTGACCTGGAGAGTCAGGCCCTATGAAAGAGAAAAGGGAATGATGAATGAATTCATCGAAGGCGCAATGCATACCATGGAAGACCTATTTGAGAGATATGGGAGCAGGGGTTTATTTGATAAGATACTTGATAAGCTTGTGGAGATTATCAAAGGGGCGAAGGAGATTATTGATCCGAATATTCCTCAAAAACCACTGATAGGGATTGTAGGAGAGATTTTCCTTAGAATGCATACAGGTGCAAATCAGGATCTGATCCTATTGCTTGAGAAACACGGGGCAGAGGTGTTAAACGCCTCCCTTACCGAGTGGGTAAATTATGTCACCTATAATAAGTTGAGAGAGGCCCGCGAAGGGCTCAGGTTTAATTTCAAGCGGTTTAACTTAAAAGGTTTAAAGACCTGCCTGAAGGATGTTGCAGGTTTCGGTGCGATCCTTTTATATCAGGAATTCATACAGAGACATGCATATAAAAAGGCTATTAATATCATTGATCTTGCCCAGGACCATAAGATCTCACATCTTAGAAATGTCCTGGAAAAAAACGATCTTTATTCCTTTCAATTGACAACAGAGACATGCATAAGCCTAGCTGCGATCCTTGAATATGCCCGCATGGGCTTTAATGGTGTGGTAAATGTATATCCATTAACATGCATGCCAGGCATGGCGACATCAGCCATTATAAGACCGGTAATAAATGAAAACAGGATTCCCTATCTCGACACACCCTATGACGGGACATTCCAGCCCGGCAGGGAGGCCGCCATAAGGACCTTTGTGTACCAGGCTGAAAAACATTTCCAACAAAGGGGACGAACTCCGGGATCTATCGAAACAGGATGCTATTTGCAGAGGACCAATTGATAATCATTAATTAATATTGACTTAAAAGACCAATTTAATTATTTATTATTACTATAAAAATAGGCTTTTTAGGATCCGCCGAATTTTTCATCGCGGCACCATCCAACTCAATGGGGGCCGTAAGTGATGGATATTCTTCTAGTTGTCTTTACAGTTATAAGGCTGTTAATAGTCCCGCTATTGCTGTTTCTATCCTTTACGGGCCATCCGATACTTTTCATAGCCTTTTTCATCGCAACAATGCTAGTCGGCCTTACGGACGAAATAATCGCCAGAAAATTTGATCTCTTTTCCTCCACGAGGTCAAGAATATGCAGTTGGAGTGATTTCACAACTTTCCTTGTTATTATAGTCTGCGCATGGGCATTATGGCCTGAGCTTATACATAAGGAAGCTCTTTTTCTGGTGATACTGCTGATAGGTCTTGTTGTCCCGGTTATAATCGGATATGTTAAGTACTCCCGTTTCACAAGTTATCATACATGGACGACCAGAATAGCCACGGTACTCATTGGGATTGCGGTGGTTTTACTTTTCCTGGGCGGCCCTGTCTTGCCTCTGGAATTTGCTATCCCTATTTATATATTCGCAAGAATGGAAGAAGTTGCCATTACCGCTATATTACCCGACTGGGAGTTCAATGTGCCCTCACTCTGGCACGCTATCTCTATTGAGCGCAAAAGGGCAAAGGAAGATGCTATTAGGGCGGAGGAAAAACTGCGCACGGTGCTCGCAAACATTGAAGACGGTTATTTTGAACTCGATATTAAAGGGAATCTCACATTTATCAATTCCACCCTTTGTAAATACATGGGGTACTCCGAGCAGGAACTGCTTGGGATGAATAACAGACAATTCATGACGGAAGAAATGGTAAAAAAGGTTTACAGGGTCTTTAATGAAGTATACCAGACAGGAAGACCATCTTTCGGCTCAGACTGGGAAATACTCACAAAAAAAGGCGAGACAAGATATTTCGAGGCATCAGTGTCTCTATTACGTGATTCAAAGGGGGAGCCGGTTGGTTTCCGTTGCATAGGCCGTGATATTACCGAACGGAAACATGCCGAAGAAGCCGCGCGGATGCACCAGGAACAGCTTTATCAGGCGAGCAAGATGGTAGCCCTTGGGACACTGGTCTCCGGAGTTGCCCATGAGATCAATAATCCCAATAATTTTATCCAGCTTAATACCCCCATCCTGCGTGAGGCATGGGAGGGGATACTACCGATTCTTAATGAATATTACAAGGAGAATGGGGATTTCACCCTGGCCGGGATGGATTATACTACGATGAGGGATAGGATACCTCTGCTCCTGTCAGGTATTGAAGCCGGATCAGATAGCATTCTTAAGATTATTCAGGATCTAAAAAACTATGTCAGAAATGAGTCGACAGGCCTCTATTATGATGTTGATCTGAACAGTATTGTGGAATCGGCCTTGTCACTGATTTCAAACATGATTCAGAAATCCACAAAACATTTTTCTATAAACTACGGTAAGGACATCCCTCTCATAAAAGGAAATTTTCAGCGTTTGGAACAGATCGTTATCAATCTTGTGCAGAATGCCTGTCAGGCACTGCCGGATAAGGAAAAGGCAATCCGTCTGACGACCGGCTTTGACAGGAAGAGAGGATGTGTTTCCCTTATAGTTAAGGATGAAGGGGTCGGAATTCCGGAGAAAAACCTTTCATTCATAACGGCCCAGTTTTTTACTACAAAACAGGATGCGGGAGGTCTAGGGTTAGGCCTGTCGATTTCAAAAAGGATCATTGAAGAACATGGAGGAAAAGTGACATTTGAATCCGAGTACGGTAAGGGGACCGAGGTTGCGGTTTTCCTGCCTGTCAGTGATACCAATAACAGATTACGGGGAGTTAATAAATGAATACATCCATCTATCCTGGGCTACCATTGCTGATTGTAGATGACGAAACGCATAGCATAGACAGTTTCGAGATTGCCTTGAGATCAGGAAAAATAAATAATTTCATAAGATGTCAGGACAGCAGACAGGTTCATCCTATCCTCTCCGAACACGAATTGGAAGCGATATTGCTGGATCTCAAGATGCCCTATATCTCAGGTGAGGAGCTTTTACCCGCAATTATCGCAGATTATCCGGAGGTCCCGGTAATTGTAATCACCGGCGCTGATGATGTAGAGACCGCCGTCAACTGCATGAAGGCGGGGGCCTTTGATTATATGGTCAAGCCTGTTGAAAGAAGCCGGCTGCTAACAGGGGTTAAGCGCGCTATCGAGATACGTCAACTCCAGAGAGAAAATCGGCTGTTAAAGGCTCAAGTCCTTTCCCCTGGACTGATGAATCCTGAGGCATTCTCAGAAATAATCTCCAACAGCAGCGCCATGAAATCCATTTTCAGATACATAGAAGCCATCGCAACGAGCCCCCAAACGGTCCTGATAACTGGAGAAACAGGGACAGGCAAGGAGTTGATTGCAAAGGCCATTCATGCCCTCTGCAAACCCAAGGGCGGATTTGTGGCAGTCAATGTGGCAGGTCTAGACGATAATGTTTTTACCGATACCCTTTTCGGACACAAAAAAGGGGCCTTTACAGGCGCTGACCAAGTGCGTGCGGGCCTGATTGAAAAGGCTTCCGGTGGCACGCTCTTCCTGGATGAGATAGGAGCTCTGACTATTGCTTCCCAGGTAAAACTCTTGCGGTTGCTTCAGGAGAATGAATTTTTTCCTCTTGGATCCGATGTTACTAAGCGTTCCGATGCGCGCGTAGTAGTGGCCACAAATGTGGATCTTCAGCCACAATTGGCGTCCGGCAAATTTCGCAAGGACCTGTATTACAGGCTGAGTACCCACCATATACATATTCCTCCCCTGCGAGATCGCAAGGAAGACCTGCCCCTGCTCCTAGATTATTTCCTGGATCAGTGCTCCAAAAGCCTCGGCAAGAAAAAACCCATGCCACCCAAGGAACTGTTGATTATGCTTGACGGTTACAGCTTCCCAGGGAACATCAGGGAATTGCAATCCATGATCTTTGATGCTGTGGGAAATCACAAATCCGGAATCCTCTCCCTTGAAACATTTAAGACCCATATCTCTCAGAAGCAGTCAACATTGGAAAAGGAGCCTAGAGAACACTTATCATCTACGTCATCCATGGTCACCCTTTATGATCGATTGCCTACTCTCAGAGAGATCGAAGAAATTCTTGTTATAGAAGCTATGCGACGGGCAAAGAATAACCAGTCTATTGCCGCTATGAGCCTGGGCATATCAAGACAGGCATTGAACAAGCGTCTGATGAAGATGAAACGCTAAGACATCCCCCTTAATTTCCTGTTAAGTTATCGCATAAATGGGAGCTTCAAATATTGGAGCCTTCCACCTTCCTTAGCTCGCAAATCCTTTTGCTTTGCAATGACCGGTTGCGGGTTGATAACTTATTGATTCAAAAAGGATATTCTCTGTTTCCCTAATTTACGTCAATATTTGTTTCACCCTTAATTGAACAATTAAATCCTTCCTGGCAACCTCTTAAATATACCGATCACATTCCGAATAATGATTTTTTAATTTCAGCATTATACTAACTAATTGAAATTATATGCATTAGTCGATACCTTAAAGTTCCGCCCATATTTTTTACATTAAAACCCTCGTCTTCTAATCCCCCTGGCATAGCTGATGCTATCACAATAATAAAATACAGCAATCCTTATGTATGACAATACCAAGCATCGGATATATCATAGCCATGTACATTGTAGCAGAGATAGAAGACATTTCCCGATTCCCGTCGTATAGGCACCTGGCATCTTATGCCGGTCTCATTCCTTCATTACATGCCAGTGGGGGCAAAGAGAGAAGAGGGAAAATCATAAAACACGGCTCTTCTTATTTGCGTACAGCATTAATAGAGGCTGCCCAGGTAATACCAAGAATGAAAAAAACCAAGCTGAATGTATTTTTTAGAAAGAGGATTGTGAGAGCAGGATACCAAAGTGCAATAGTAGCGACTGCTCATAAACTATTACAATATGCTTATTATGTCCTGAAGAATCAAAGCCCCTATAGTGAGGAATATCCGGTTAGCGCGTAACCCGTGATTACCCATGGCCTATGTAATATGAGGCCGATTTATTTGCTTCGGTCGCCTACTATCGGACGCATGATAATGTGACACCTTTAAGGTGATCACGAATAGGTGTTTGACGATGAGCCCAGAGGCAAAGTTTGCCCTCCCTCCGCCAGTTTAATCACTGGCTTTGGTCGGGCATGAAAAAATATTTTCCTTGACACGAGCTTTTTCATATGTGGGTAGTCTATACTCTAGAAAAACTTATGACTTTGAAAAGTATTGTTAACTTTGGAATGTTCTTACAATGGCAGTTCCGTTGATGAACTTTAAGGTTATCGAGGAGGTTTTTATGCGAATCCGCATAGAATACCATCATAAAAAATCCAAAGAGATGTAAGTATCTGATTGATATAAACATATGGTCTAAGATATCTGTGAAATAAAGGGCTTTTATACGGACAGAAAATCAACTTTCGGCGTCTTATACGCATCCATATAAACATTGTTCGGTATCAAAATACATGAAAAGAGAACTGTACAGCGCTTTCATTGCAACAATGCTCTTTATTCTGAGCTCCTACCATGCGGCAGCAGCAAGTGAGGTTTGCGAGTGTGTTGTGCTTTTGCATGGCTTGGCACGCACGGAGAAATCTTTGTTAAAACTTGAACATTGCCTCGAAGATAAAGGATTTTGTATAGTAAATATTGGCTACCCATCACGAGAGAAGACCATACAAGAACTCTCAGTTGATGTAATACCGCTAGCGATTGAGTACTGCCGGAAACTTAACGCAAGCAGAATACACTTTGTCACTCACTCCATGGGAGGCATTTTGGTCAGATACTATCTTGAACATAATGAAGTGCAAGAGCTTGGTCGTGTTGTGATGCTGAGCCCACCGAATAGTGGAAGTGAGGTTATCGATACATTGAAAGATACACGCATCCTCAAATGGATAAACGGGCCACCAGCTGTAGAACAGTTGGGCACTGGACCCGGCAGTCTTCCAAAAACCTTAGGCGCCCCTAATTATGAAGTAGGGATTATCACCGGTGATAGGTCAATGAATCCTATTTTTTCGATACTAATTCCAGGAAGCGACGATGGGAAGGTTTCAGTTGAAAGTACAAAACTTCGGGGTATAAAGGATTTTCTAATAGTACACAAAACACACTCCTTTATCATGAACGACGAAAATGTAATTCATCAGGTATTGGCCTTTATCAAGAATGGCGTATTTGAACGAGATTAGTATACCGACCTATCGGTTAAAGAAGGATTGGTCATTCCACCGCGCTCCATGACCAACCTCTTAACCGAAACGTTATAGACTACTTCTATAAATCATAGTCGCAGCCGATACGGAGAAAGTATATACGACGATAAGTGAAAGGGGGACGCTCTTTAAGAATTCAATACATTACAGTGCCCCAAAAAGTTATTGAATCATTAAAGAGCGTCCCGTTTAATTACGGCTCGTCACCTGCGACTCAACTCCACATTAGCCGCAAAAGGGAGATCAAAATGGTACGAAAAATTATGGTTGGTTATTGTGTTGTTTTCTTGCTTGCATCTACTTTTGCCTGTGTAAAGAGGGATGTCCATGAAATCATTACTCCCTTGAAAAACAGGGTCCGTGGGTTTTAGACGTTTTTGAGAACACTAGATTCCGGCCTTCCGCCTTCGCAAGGCTACGGCGCGATAGGTCGCCGGAATGACAGTCAGAGGGCGTTTTCGGTTTTTCACAATATCATCAAAGATTTAATTTAAAACATCATCCACGCTATCCGGGAAAATTTAATCATCACTGAGTTCCTGAGATTTTTGAGAATTTGTTGTCTCATCTCAAATCATTTACAACAAATGGCAATATTGCCA
This sequence comes from uncultured Desulfobacteraceae bacterium, assembly GCA_964418945.1. Lineage (GTDB taxonomy): Bacteria > Desulfobacterota > DSM-4660 > Desulfatiglandales > HGW-15 > CAYUYB01. Next base: position 27,118 of record CAYQNR010000021.1, on the reverse strand, counting down.
TAATAGGTAAATAGGAAGATATCGAATAAAATTTGGGGGGAGGAATTTAAGGAACGCTTTCACCAACTGGCTTACGCCCTTGGCCTCAGCACAAACCAGCTTTTAACCTGTCACTGGTGCGGACACAAAAGGACTGCGCCACGTAGTTCAATGGTTATGCATAGCATCATTACAGGTAAAGTCATTTAAATATATTGATTTTTATGTGTCAGCCGATTTGGATAATACCTCTTCCTCATGGGGGTAATTCGACATGGAATTAGTCGATTTAATTTTATACGGGCTATTTTTCCTGGTGATCGGTGTTTTGCTATACATCCCAGTTCGCTGGTGGGGGAAGCGTAAGCTTCGTAATGCTCCTCCAGACAGTGAATATAAACTGAATATTACTTCAGGCGGACTCGCATTGTGTGTATTGATGGTAGTCGCATTGTTGCTTGGTTTTTCCCAGGAATACCTTTCACCAGAAACAGATTTTGGCAAGTTTGTAGGCACCGGCTTGGGTAAGTTATATTACATTGCAATTGTAACTATGTTGACTATAGTATTCGGACTCATTTTGGCGATGCTAGGATTCAGGCTTTTTCGACACCCAAATGGAGATGAATAAATAATCCTTAGTGACCAACTAAAATTCCATTTGCTTCTTGTAGGAGACTGCTCGTATTTTGGTTCGCTAACCGAAATGTTGTTTTGCTCGAAATCTTGCATAAAATCAGGTTTGAGTAGGATGCTCATTTCGCCGCGCTTCATTCGCTCCTCTCAACTTAATCGTTCTACCTTTTTAATACTTGACAAATAACAGCCCTATTGTACAATTGTCTAAAGTGGATTTCCTGGAGGTTTATATGGATGTAATAATCGATACATCAGCCCTGATTGCAGTTATTGTTGGTGAACCTGAACGCGATAGAGTTGTTGAAATTACTACAGGAAATACTCTCATAGGACCTGGTTCCATTCCTTGGGAAATTGGCAATGCCTTCTCCGCTATGTTTAAACAGAACAGGTTAACGCTTAAGGAAGCCCAAAAGGGTCTTGCGATATTCAAAAGTATACCTTTTCGTTATGTGGAGGCGGATTTTTATAACGTTTTAAAACTATCTAAAAACACCAAAATGTATGCTTATGACGCTTATTTCCTTGATTGCGCTATTAGACACAAAGCACCGCTACTGACATTAGATCCAGATTTAAAGACGGCAGCTCAAAACATAAACATCGAAACCTTGGAGGTTTGAAATGCAAGTTTATACCTATTCAGAAGCCAGACAGAAGCTTGCTTTTGTACTTGAGCAAGCAGAAGATACCGGGAAAGTATTGATTAAAAGAAAAGACGGTAGGACTTTTGCGTTGGTACCGGAAAGAAATGCTACATCACCGTTAGATGTATCATCGATTAAAGCCAAAATTACCACACAAGAAATCGTTGACATTATTCGAGAAGGACGAGAAAGGTAGAACCTTTCACTAAACAGGACAGGCTACTATATCGCCGAATCAACCTTTCAAGGTTCGCGATATTTTATCTTTTAAAAACTTGTGGTGGCAGGCACCGCCTGCCTGTTAATTCAACGTTAGCCCGCTTATAAAATGTTAAAACAATGAAGTCTTCCCTGCGCTAATTCTGTTGAATACAGAAAATAGGTCTAATATGAAAGAGAAATTTCTTAAGCAAGCGGAGCGCGAGTACAGCCCTGGAAAGCGACTCATCGCGCTAATAATTGAAGGCATACTCTTTGTGGGTATTCTGCCCGGCATCCTCGTTTATTTTTCCCCATTGCTTGACCATCGATTTGAATTGCCACGCCTTGCATATAGGGCCGTCAATGTGATAATTGGTTGTGTCTTTATCGTCGCAGGAATTCTATTTGCGCTATGGTCGATATACGTCCAATTTACAATAGGTAGTGGAACCCCCTCTCCCCTAATGGCTACTCAGAAGTTGATTACACAAAGGCCTTACAATTATTGTCGTAACCCCATGGCATTAGGGACAATCGTGTTTTATTTCGGAATCGCTGCTCTAATAGGTTCAATCTCAGCGGTGGCTTTAGTCCTAATATGGGCGATCCTACTTATTGTATATATCGAATTCCTTGAAGAGAAAGAAATGGAAATGAGGTTTGGGGAATTGTATCAAGAGTATAGAAAACAAACGCCTTTTATCATTCCTCGTTTACGACAAAGGCAGTGAATCGAGAATCTTGCGGTAATATTACAAAAATCATTAATAATTCTCTGGCACTGCCTTCTTCTACGTCAGATCAGATTTCGGCTACTTCAATCAAATCAACTGTTTTAAGATATCCTGCAGCTCTGTCTTCAGGCCTCTGATGAATTCTTCAGGATCAGGGGCCCCCTTCTTTTTCGAATATTTTTTACCAAGTTTTTTCCTGGCACCTTCAATGGTCATCTTCTCATCGTAAAGGAGCCTTTTGATTTCCAGGATCACCTCCACATCCCTTCTCTGGTAAGTCCTTTGATTGGAATCGGCTCTCACCGGTCTTATGTGGGAGAACTCGCTTTCCCAATATCTCAGGACATAGGGTTCCACTCCGATGATACGGCTTACTTCGCCGATCCTGAAATACCGCTTGTCATCAGGGATTTGCATGATATTCCCAATCCTAACCCAATGATCCACCGGTTTCTTGTCTTAAAACGTCAATGATTTTCTCATGCAGACTGTTTACCGTATCCCCGTCCAATGTGCCTTCCTTGGATCTGTAAATGATCCTGAAGCTTAGTGTCTTTTTGTCAGGGCCGGTCTTTTTGCCTTCATACAGATCAAAAAGCTTAACCCATTCAACCAGGCCATTGCCTTCTCTTTGGATAATATCGCAAATCACACCGCTCTCTATTTCTCGATCCACAATAATCGACAGATCCCTTATAACCGCCGGATAATTGCTGAAGGGTTCGAATTTAACAGGTCTCCTGCTCATATTCTCCAGAAGGGCCTCAATATCCACCTCGAACAGATACGCACTCTCGGTCTTGAGATCATACCGTTCAATCACATCAGGTGCCGCCTGTCCGAGGCATCCCACGTAAGAATCCGCAAGCAATATGCCACACGAAAACCGAGGATGATACCCTGGTTCCGGTTTATTCGCTTTAAAACTGACATCCTTTATGCCCAGAGACCTGAAAAGCACTTCCACGGCACCTTTAATGTCATAGAAATCCGTCAATCTCGCATTCTCATACCATTCCTTAGGTCTGTACAACCCGGTCATTATCCCGGCAAGAAAGGGTTTTTCATGGGGAAGCGGGCCTGAATCATTCTTCAAAAAGATTTTACCCCACTCGAACAGTTTAAGGTCCTTCTCGCCACGGGCGATATTTTCTTTCGCAGTGTCAAGCAGACCCGGCACCAGTGATGTCCTCATCACTGCCTGTTCTATGGTCAGTGGATTCTTAAGTTCTACAAACGCTCTTAGGCGGCTGTCAGCTCCGGCTCGCAGCATATCAGCCGAATCATGGGAGACAAAGCTGTAGGTAATGATTTCACTGAAACCCAGGCCTGTCATTATCCCCCTCACCTTTTCCTGGAGGGAGTCGGCAGGCGACTCAATTTCCTCCGAGAGTTTTATGGAAGGATAGGTAACCTGTATATTCTCATACCCTTCCATCCTGGCTATTTCTTCCACAAGATCTACTTCCCGGGTGATATCAACCCGGAAAGTGGGAGGTTTGACCTGAAGCCTGTTATCATCCACATCCCTTACCTCCATCTCAAGGGCATCCAGATAAGAGATCATGTTCTCCTTACTTATTGAAGTCCCCAAGAGATCATTTGTCTTATTTACCCTGAGATCAATTAGAGGAGGGCTATGGGGCTTGGGGTATACATCTATTATTCCCTTGTTGACGACACCTCCCGCCAAACTGGATATGAGCATCAGGGACCTTCTAAGGGCCCTTATAACCCCCTCTATGTCGATCCCTCTTTCAAACCTGTAAGATGCCTCTGTGGATAGTCCGAGCGCCTTCGACCCTCTGCGAATGGTGATAGGATCAAAACAGGCGCTTTCGATAAGTATGTCCTTGGAATTCGCGTAGATCTCCGAATTCATTCCACCCATTATACCGGCCAGGGCGACAGGCCCCTCAGCATCACAGATCATGAGATGCCCCCTGTTCAATATGCGATTCTGGCCGTCCAGGGTAGTAAAAACATCTCCGTCTTTGGCCCTTGAAATGATTATCCGGTGACCCCCGAGCCTGTCAAAGTCAAATGTATGGAGTGGCTGCCCCATTTCCAGCAGCACATAATTGGATACATCCACAACATTATTGATTGCCCTAATCTCCGAGGTATAAAGACGGTATCTTATCCAGAAAGGAGATGGTTTTAATTCGACTCCCTGTATCATCCCCGCCGCATATCTGGGACAACCCCCTGTATCATTAACGGTCACGCTTGTAATATCTTCTATAGGGGGTCCTTTCTCTTTATACTTGATCTCAGGCAATCTCACCTTCTGACCGGTTGATGCCGCCACCTCCCTGGCAATACCTATTACCGAGGCACAATCCGATCTGTTAGGGGTCAGGCTGATATCAAGGATATGGTCCGTCAGGGGAAGAACAGATACCAGCTCCGCACCAGGCTCTAGGTTGTCAGGAAGTATCATGATCCCGGTATGATCATCGGTAAGCCCCATCTCGTCTTCAGCCAAAAGCATGCCCATGGATCGCTCACCTCTAATAATACTCTCCTTAACCACTGTTCCGCCCGGAAGTTCCGTGCCCGGAAGGGCCATGGCTACCATGGCACCCTTTTTCAGGTTAGGCGCAGCGCAAACCACGGGTACCTGGTCATTCCCGCTATCCACCTGACAAACAAAAAGCCTGTCCGCGCCGGGATGCTTTTTGAATGCTAGTATCTTTGCAGCCACCATACCATGAAGCGATTGACCCAACGCCTCAATGCCCTCCACCTCCAATCCCCTCATAGTCAGGAGATACGCCAGATCCTGGGGTGACCTATCAATATCTACATAATCTTTCAGCCAATTAAGACTTAATTTCATACTTTATCTCATTTTAGGACATTGGTGTCCACTCAAAATAGGTATATAATTCAAATATTTAAAGATATTAATTAAACTATAGGTTAAATATCAGGATTGCTGTTTCCGACCATCCTGGATATTCTTTTAGAACTGGCTTAGAAAACGCATATCATTTCTATAAAATAGCTGGATATCGTCAAGGCGGTATTTAAGCATCGCCACCCTTTCTATCCCCAGCCCAAAGGCAAAACCCGAATATATCTCAGGGTCGTAATCCACAAATCCGTATACAGCCGGATCAACCATACCGGCACCCAATATCTCGATCCAGCCCGTATATGAGCAGGTGCGACAACCCTTTCCTTTGCATATAACGCACTGGATATCCACCTCCGCACTGGGTTCCGTAAAAGGGAAAAAGCTGGGTCTGAACCTTAGGGCGATATCCGCCCCGAACGTCTGATGAACGAAACTGGCAAGGGTCCCTTTCAGATCACCGAAGGTAACCCATCTATCTACCAGAAGTCCTTCTACCTGTTGAAACATAGGTGTATGGGATACATCGGAATCGCTTCTGTACACCTTGCCGGGAGCAATTATACTAACCGGCGGCTTCTGTTTCTCCATAACCCGGATCTGCATGGGCGAGGTATGGGTTCTGAGGACCACTCCGTCAGACACGTAGAATGTATCCTGCATATCCCTTGCCGGGTGGTCTTGGGGAAAATTGAGTGCCTCAAAATTATAGTAATCCAGCTCCACATTAGGCCCACTTACAATCCTGTATCCCATCTTGACAAAGATATCACAAATTTCCTTGCTTACCTGATTTATAGGATGCAGGTGACCCCTGAGAGGCTCCCGGCCCGGCAGGGTTATATCCAGGAAAAGGTCCTCTTTCTGCTCTTTCTCAGCTAATTCCGCACGGGCCCTTTCCAGGTTTTCTAGAAGTTGGGACTTTATCTGATTGGCCAGTTTTCCTATTTCGGGCCTGTCCTCAGGGGGTAATTCTCCCAGCCTCTTTAACTCGGAGGTCAGCACACCCTTTTTACCTAAATAGGATACCCTGTATTCTTCCAGTCCGGCAAGGTCTGTAACCACTTCAAGCTCTTTTAAGGCCTGATCCTTTATGTTAAGCAATCTCTCTTTCATGGAAAAACCATTATTTAGAGGGTAACCCCGGATTTCACCGGGGTGATGAATCTTGTAGGTATCTCGCCGCCGGCCTGGCGACATCCTTGAGGGAAAACTGGTCTGAATTTAGTTTATTTCCAAAAAGCCTATCTAAATGTGGATAGTTATTGCTTATTTTGCCATACCAGCAATCTTTGAAAAGGTAGCAGGATCATTTACGGCAATATCAGCCAGAACCTTTCTATCAATCTCTATGCCGGCTTTACCAAGTCCCCCTATCATCTTACTGTATGATAGACCATTCTCCCTGGCCGCCGCATTTATCCTTATTATCCAGAGTTTTCGAAAATCTCTTTTTCTATTTTTCCTGTCACGATAGGCATACATACGGGCCCTGTCCACAGAAACAGCGGCAGTCCTAAAAAGACTGCTGTGTCCACCTCTAAAGCCCTTCGCCGCCTTAAGGATCTTTTTTCTCCTGTGCCTGGTTTTGTATCCTCTTTTTACTCTTGACATCTCTGAAACCCCTATGCTGTTTATGCAACTTATGCTTATTATTAGTGATTATTGTAGGGAATAAGCCTTTTGACATTCCTTACATCAGAAGAATCGACAAGTCCCGATTTACGCAGGTTCCTTTTTCTTTTGGTAGTTTTTTTGGTAAGGATATGGCTTGCGTACGCCTTATTCCTTACTATCTTTCCGGTGCCCGTGGTCTTGAATCTCTTCGCTGCCCCACGGTTCGTCTTCATCTTCGGCATCTCTCAACACCTCCATTTACCGCTTCTGCGCAAAAACATATGCAAAGCGAGACCTTAATCTTGTTTCGGCACAATAACCATGGTCACGTTACGACCTTCGTCTCTGGCCCCCTGATCGATCGTGCCCTCATCTGCTAATTCCTCCGCGACCCTATCCAGCAACTTGATACCTATATTCTTATAGGCAGCTTCCCGTCCCTTGAACATTACTGTTAACTTAACCCTCTGTTTTTTATTAAGGAATTTTTTTATATTCCTAAGCTTATACTCCAAATCGTGTTCATCCGTATGGGGCCGCAATTTTATTTCCTTAAGCTGAAAGGCCTTACTTTTTTTACGCCCATCCTGCACCTTTTTGCTGGCATGATACTTGAACTTTCCGTAATCCATGATTTTGCAGACAGGAGGCTCGCCATCAGGCGCGACTTCTACCAGATCCAACCCTTCCTCGTTTGCAATGTTAAGAGCTTCCTGAGTAGAAATGATACCCAGCTGTTCTCCGCCGCTGGAGATCAGCCTTACCTTGCTTGCCCGGATCATCTCATTTAGTCTTGTTTCTTCGATCTTACTTGTTATAGCTGCAACCTCCTTTGTCTACAATCTTCATGTACGCGGTTTATGAATTCTCCTTCGGTCATCAAGGGAAGGTTCTTCCCGCCTCTTGTCCTGACGGTTACCGCGGCTTTTTCAGCTTCCTTATCGCCTATAATCAACATATAGGGTATCTTTTGTGTCTGGGCCTCCCTGACTTTCATTCCCAGTTTCTCGTTCCTGAAATCCGACTCAGCCCGGATATCGGCATCCTTTAAACCCTTTAATACCCTTTCCCCGAAAGGGATACACCTGTCTGTTACTGTAAGCACACGCGCCTGAACAGGGGCAAGCCAGGTAGGGAATGCGCCCGCATATTGTTCCGTTAATACGCCTATAAATCTCTCTATAGAGCCCAGAATAACCCTGTGCAACATGACGGGTCGCTGCTTCCGGCCCTCATTATCAATATATGAAAGATCAAACCTTTCAGGTAAGGTAAAATCACATTGAACAGTAGCACATTGCCAACTCCTGTCAAGGGCATCCTTGAGTTTAATATCTATCTTGGGACCGTAAAAGGCCCCCTCTCCTTCGTTTACGCGGTATTCAATGGAAAGGTCGTCCACCGCTTCTATGAGTGCCTTTGTACCCCGTTCCCAGTCTTCATCCGATCCGATCGACTTTTCCGGCCGAGTGCTGACCTCCACTTCGTAATCGAAGCCGAATATAGTCATCATTTCTTTTATAAAATCAAGTATTTCCTTAATTTCCCTGTCAAGTTGTTCCGGTGTGCACAGGATATGCGCATCGTCCTGTGTAAACTCCCTGACCCTGGAAAGACCATGAAGAACACCAGAACGCTCATGCCTGTGGACCAGTCCCAGTTCAAAATATCTTTTGGGAAGCTCCCGGTAGCTGCGTATCCTGGATCGATATATCAGCATATGGGATAGACAGTTCATGGGTTTTATTCCATAAGATTGCTCGTCGATCTCGGTAAAATACATGTTTTCACGGTAATTATCAAAATGGCCAGATTTTTCCCACAGAGTTGTTTTGAGGATTTGAGGCCCTTTTACCAGGTCATATCCTCTCTTTAAGTGTTCTTCTACTTCGAATTCCTCTATAATATGACGGAGAAGAGCACCTTTGGGATGCCATACAATCATACCGGCCCCGATTTCTTCATAGGTGCTGAAGAGATCCAACTGTTTTCCTAATTTGATATGATCTCTTTTTTTTGCCTCTTCGAGTCTGTCCAGATATCTCTTCAGGTCTTTCTTGGATGAAAAAGCTACTCCGTAGATACGGCTGAGCATCGCCCTGTTTTCATCGCCCCTCCAGTAAGCACCCGCGGTTTTAATAAGCTTGAATGCCTTAATCATGCCCGTTGAAGGGATGTGGGGGCCACGGCACAGGTCCGTAAAGCTCCCCTGGGTATAAAGGGAAACCATCTTTTCACCCAGATCTTCTATTATCTCTGTCTTGTAGGATTCGTCCTGCGATCTGAACAGGTCCACTGCCTCCTCGCTGCTCATCTCCTCTCGTCTGAATGGAAGGTCCTGCTGGATTATCTCCTCCATCCGCGCTTCTATCAACGGGAGATCGTCCTCTTTGAAAGGTCTTTCATAATCAAAATCATAATAAAAACCGTTCTCAATGGTCGGACCTATAGCTACCTTTACTCCCGGGAACAGGTCTTTCACGGCCATTGCCATAACATGGGAAGTACTGTGTCTCAGGATATCGACTCCCTCATCGGAGTCTATAAATACGGGTTCCAGTTCGGCATCAGAATTCAAGGTGGCTGAAAGATCCCGGAGGATACCATTGATCCTAACCGCCACTACCCTGCCCATATCCTTGGTATTGAGAAGTCGCAACGCCTCAATAGCCGGTAAGGATTTCTCGCCGATATCAATAGGAGAGTTATGTTTAAGGTGTATTTTATGTCCCATGGTATTGTATAAAGAAAACAAGGCATCCAAAACTAGTAGTTGAACCTATCCAGATGCCCCATCTGAGACCTTCGAAAAACAGCCCCTTTTGTCCAATCTCCGTGTCAAACTCAAGTTTTAATCCCCAAAATACTTAATGTATTCCTGTGGTTAAAAGCTTCGCCTTGTTTGATCTTGAACAAAACCGAATATCTTTCCGAGGTCTCCATCTAATCCTTCATCATAATTTCAGAAAAATAGAATTGATTAATTCTTAGCGTCTTCTATTAACCGGATTTCATTGAAAAATCAAGCAATTTTTTTGGTCGTGGACTTTCGGATCTGGAATTCAATGATCAGAAGATGTCCCTTGTATCCATGTCCTCCATATGTTAATCTCACTTCAGTTTTTAGGCTCATCCGGATAATGAGTGCGTAAAGAAGTAAAATATTAAACCTTATTATAAGTACCTTAATGGCCCATAGGGCTCTCTTTTAAGGGGCGAAGACATAAACAGCATGCTAATTACACAAGGTGCCACCCAGGCGGGCGGAATACTTATGAGATAATAGAGAATTCTCGAGTCCGGCCAAGTCTGGAAAAGGCTACCCGCCCGCCTCGTCTCGTTTTGTGCAGGGTCATTGCACATAAACGAGTTCGCCGCTTAAAAGAGAACCCCGTGGCCCATATAGCGCAAAATATTTAGATATCATTAATTAGCGTAGTCATTAACCGGATGAAACAGTTTTTATAATCCTGCTATTTACCATATAAACACAAAGGCTCAAAAGGGGGAATTCCCTTTTTATGATGGATATCATTAAAAGGTTGTTTTCAAAACAGGTTGTAGAAAATTCCCTTGTCCAGCAAGAGGATAAAACCCACAGGATACATCTGGCGACATGTGCCCTGTTACTGGAGCTTGCCAATATAGACGGCAAGTTCAGTGATGATGAAAGACATAACATTATATCTGTTTTCAAAAGGGATTATAAACTGTCCGATGGGGATATTTCACAACTCATGGAGGCCTCGGAAAAGGAACTTACCACGAGTATAGACCTGTGGAGATTTACCAATTTCATAAATCAGAACTATACTCTTGAACAGAAAATGAGGATAGTTGAGACGGTCTGGAAAGTAGCCTACGCTGACGGGACACTGGATAAGCATGAAGATTATCTTGCCCACAAGATAGCGTCCCTTCTACGTCTTAATCATAAACAGCTTATTGAGTCCAAAGTGAAGGTTCTCCATGCGGGCGACAAATAATTGTGGGACAAAAAAGACAAGGAAAGGAGAAACCTTATGGCAGAAAGAATCCATTTCACACTTAATAACAAGCCGGTCAGCATAGAAGTCGATGGAAATCGAAAACTCCTGTGGGTACTTCGAACCGACCTTGGTATTACCGGTCCAAAATATGGCTGCGGGGAAGGGATATGCGGGGCATGTACTGTGCTTGTTAATAATGAGGCTGTTCCCTCCTGCCAGATACGCGTAAAGGATGTTGCCGGAGCAGAGATTACCACGATTGAGGGCCTGGAAAAAGACGGTATCCTGCATCCTCTGCAAAGGGCATTCATTGAACACGACGCCCTTCAATGCGGGTTTTGCACTCCCGGCATGATCCTGAAGGCCCATAGTCTTTTGACGGAGAACCCCAGCCCTTCGCGAAAAGAAATCGCGGAAGCTATGGAAAATAATCTCTGTCGTTGCGGGGCGCATACCAGAATTCTGGATGCCATTGAAACTGCCGCAAGAGAGATGAAAGGGGGGAAATGGTAATGGAAATGGACAGAAGAGAATGCCTTAAGAGAATGGCGATATTAGGCGGAGGGATTATTGTCTATTTCGCTTCCGGAGAGACTCCGTGGTTGGCTGCCCAGATGCAGATGCCGAGAAGCAACACCCCTACCGATTTTAACGCATTCCTCAGAATAGGGGTTGACGAGAGGGTAACATGTTTTGTCGGAAAGATTGATATGGGACAGGGGACTATCACATCATTCCCGCAGATAGTAGCTGAAGAGCTGGACGTGGCCTATGATTCTATTGATATTATCATGGGTGACACAGATCTTTGCCCCTATGACATGGGAACATTCGGTTCCATGGGTATCAGGATCCATGGCGTTCTTGTCAGGAACGCGGCCTGTGAGGCCAGAGGCGTGCTTAAGGGGCTTGCGGCGGATTATCTCAAGTGCCCCGTTGAACGTCTGCGGACAAAGGAGGGAGTTATGTTTGACCGGACCAACCCTGACCAAAGAGTGACTTACGGCACCCTCGCAAAGGGAAAGGTCATTGAAAAACACCTGAAAGAACTCCCTCCCTTGAGGTCTCCTTCCGAGTTCACCGTTATGGGTAAGCCCTATTTTCATCAGGACGCATACGATAAGGTTACCGGCAAGGCCAGATTTGCCGGTGATATCCGCCTGCCCGGCATGCTTTATGCCAGTGTCTTAAGGACGCCCGTTCATGGGGCGAAATTAAGAAGCGTGGATGTATCTGAGGCCAAGAAAATGAAAGAGGCCCTGGTGGTTGAAAAAGATGACCTGATTGCAGTCCTCCACAAGCACCCGGATGAGGCAAAAAAGGGCTTGAATAGAATAAAGGCGCAATACGATATGCCTGAAACAGGTCTTGATGATAAGAATATCTATAATCACCTTCTGGAGATTCCCGTCAGACCCTATACTCTATCCCGGAAGGGAGACATTGCAAAGGGCAAAGGACTGGCAAAACAAATTTTTGAGGAAACCTATGTGGGGGCCTATGTGGCCCATGCGCCGATAGAAACCCACACCGCTATTGCCAATGTGGACAATGGTAAAGTCACCGTCTGGTCATCAACCCAGACCCCTTTTCCTCTTCAGGAAGCATTAGCCAGAACATTGGGCCTTCCAAAAGAGAAGGTCAGGGTTACTACCCCCTTTGTAGGAGGGGGGTTCGGGGGAAAATCAGTGCCCAACAGGGAGTCAGTGGAAGCGGGCCGGCTTGCCATGTTGACGGGCAAACCGGTGCAGGTCTCCCTAACCCGCGCTGAAGAATTCTTCTATGACGCCTTCAGACCGGCCGCGGTGATCAAGATCAAGTCGGGTCTTGACGATGCCGGACATATTGTTTTGTGGGAATATCATGTTTATATGGCGGGCAGCAGAGGTGCCGATATGTTATATAACGTGCCCCATCACCTTATAAAAATCCATGGCGATTGGATGCGTCCCCCGGAAGGCGCACACCCGTTCGGAGTAGGCCCCTGGCGCGCGCCAGGGGCCGGCAATAATTACCATGCCAGGGAGCTCCAAATGAGTATCATGGCTGCAAATGCCGGCATAGATCCTCTGGAGTTTCGTCTAAGGCATTTGAAAGATGAGAGGCTCATAGGGGTGCTTAGGGCAGCTGCCGATAAATTCGGATACACACCGTCACAATTGCCTAGCGGCCGTGGTTATGGCATGTCCTGCGCTGTCGATGCCAATAGCTATGTGGCCCATATGGCAGAGGTTGATGTGGATAGTGCAAGCGGGAAAATAGAGGTAAAAAGGATTGTATGTGCCATGGATATGGGACTTTGTGTAAATCCCCAGGGGTCGAGATTACAGATGGAAGGTTGTTGTATAATGGGTCTGGGATATGCCCTGTCCGAGGAGATTCGATTCAAAAACGGAGAGATATTTGACCGCAATTTCGATACTTATCATATCCCGCGTTTCTCGTGGCTGCCAAAGATCGAAACCATAATCCTGAAAAACTATGATTTTCCTCCCCAGGGCTGTGGTGAACCGCCTGTGGTGGGCATAGGGGCCATAATTGCCACAGGCGTGTATGATGCCACAGGGGCAAAGCTCTTTAAAATGCCGATGACACCGGATCGTGTGAAAGAGGCTCTGGGAAGGGTGTGAAAAAAGGTTCATCCGGTTAATGAGTACGCTCGTTAATAATACCTAGATGTTTTGCGCTATATGATGGCCCATGGGGTTCTCTTTTTAACGGCGAACTCGTTTATGTGCAATGACCCTGCACAAAACAAGACGGGGCGGGCGGGTACCTTTCTCCCGGCTTGGCCCCATTCGAGAATTCTCTATTATCTCATAAGTACTCCGCCCGCCTGGGTGGCACCTTAGGTAATTAGCATGCTGTTAATGTTTTCGCCGCGTAAAAGAGAGCCCCATAGGCCATTAAGTACTTGTAATAAGGTTTAATCTTTTACTTCTTCAGGTGCTCATTAACCGGATGAACCTGAAAACATCCCTATTCTACCAGCTCTATATGCCAGTACAGGTAATCTCGCCAGGACTGGGGTACTTCCCTGAAGCCGATAGTTATCCTTACGGCGGGCACCCATCTGGGGCGGGCAGGTTTGCGTATTAGTCTCATGGAGGCCTCACGGGGCGTGCGTCCTCCCTTTTTGCGGTTGCATTCCATGCAGCAGGTAACGATATTCTCCCATTCCGTTTTACCTCCTCTGGCTCTCGGCACCACATGATCGTATGTCATCTCCTCTGTTGGAAAACGCCCTCCGCAATATTGACATTTGTAACGATCTCTTGCGTAGATATTCTGTCTTGAGAATTTAACCGGACTCTTGTTCCTCTTTACCATTTTAAGCAGGCGTACAACAGAAGGCAGTTTGAGGGTAAAACTGACGGAGTGTACCTGCCTGGTATATTCTTCAATTACCTCCACTTTACCAAGGCAAAGCATGGTAATAGCCTTTTGCCAGTTAATAACCTTTAATGGTTCATACGAGATATTTAAAAGTAAGACCTGTTCCATTGTTTTCCCATGGTTATTAATGACAGTAAAATACTAAATTAATGCCACTAGATAAACTAAACTAATTAAAAATACAAGAGAAAAATAAAGGTTCATCCGGTTAATGAGTACGCTAGTTAATGATATCTGAATATTTTGCGCTATATGGCCCATGGGCAATTAAGGTACTTATAATAAGGTTTAGTCTTTTGCTTCTTTACGTACTCATTAACCGGATGAAACAAAATGAAGCCCTATCCACTGGATAGGGCTTCATTCTTCAAATTATTTTTGAGGATTATTATGCCTTACCTGTTTTGCGGTCTTAAGCTTCGGACAGCAGCGCCCGCCCTCCACATCTCGGAGTTCTTGATCTCGTCCAGCTCTTTCTGGAGACCTTCCTTATAATCAGGGGCGCTGTTCGCCTTCATCACTATTTCCGTTTCCTTTCCGCTTACCACGCTCTTATAAAGCTCCTCAAAAAGCGGGTCCACGGCGTCACGGAATCTGTGGCGCCAGTCAAGGGCTCCCCTCTGGGCCGTGGCACTGCAATTGGAGTACATCCAGTCCATTCCGTTTTCATCCACCAGGCGTATGAGACTCTGCGTAAGTTCTTCCACCGTCTCATTAAACGCCTCGCTGGGGCTGTGTCCGTTTTTTCTCAACACATCGTACTGGGCCTCCATGACACCTGCGAGGCACCCCATAAGAACACCCCGCTCGCCAACCAGATCGCTATGAACTTCTTTTTCAAAGGTGGTGGGAAAAAGGTATCCCGAGCCTATGGCAATCCCCACGGCAAGTGTTCTCTCCTCAGCCCTGCCCGTGTAATCCTGAAACACGGCGTAACTGGAATTTATCCCGCTGCCTGTCAAAAAATTTCTGCGGAGCGATGTCCCTGATCCCTTAGGGGCGACCATAATAACATCCACATTTTCGGGGGGGATTACCTGGGTCTGGTCTTTGTAAACGATAGAAAATCCATGGGAAAAATAAAGGGCGTCTCCGGGATTCAGGGATTGCTTAATTACAGGCCATATTGCCTTTTGAGCGGCATCCGTAACAAGCATCTGGATGATTGTGCCCTGCTTGGCCGCCTCTTCGATATCAAAGAGGGTCTCCCCTGGCACCCATCCGTCATTCACGGCACGATCCCAGTCGTTTTTAAATGCCTTTGCCTGACCGACTATCACCTTGATGCCGTTATCCCTCATGTTCATAGATTGGCCGGGCCCCTGGACACCGTAACCGATAACCGCAACAGTCTCATCCTTAAGCACTTCCCTGGCCTTCTCCAGTGAAAACTCTTCAACAGTTATGACCTCTTCCTCAATACCGCCAAAATCAATCTTTGCCATTATATGTCCTCCTTAAAGATTCTTCGGGTCTCTCATTTTTTTTCACGCGCAAGAGCGATTGCTCCTGTCCTGGCTATTTCCTTAACCCCCAATGGTTTCAGCAGTTCAAGAAATGCCTCTATCTTGCCTCCATCCCCGGTTATTTCAACAGTGTAATGCTCTGTTCCTACGTCAACTATCCTGGAGCGGAAGATATCCACCATCCTCAATATCTCGGCCCTGTATTCAGGCTTGGCCTTTATTTTAATCAAAGCCAGCTCTCGCTGCACAAACGGGCTTCCCGTAAAATCAAATACCTTGATAACAGCAATCAGCTTGTTGAGATGCTTCTTGATCTGCTCGAGGATATACATATCCCCTTTTGTCACCAGGGTAACACGCGAGATAGTAGGCTCCGTAGTCTCCGCCACGCAAAGGCTCTCAATATTGAATCCCCTGCCGCTGAATAGACCTGCAATCCGCGCCAGGACCCCGGGCTCATTCTCAACCAACAACGAAAGAGTGTGCTTTTCTTTTATCCCGTTATTATTCATGAGTATGTTACATCTCCTTTTGATTTTTCTTACTCGGATAATTTCGCATTTAATCCTATTATCATGTCTAAAATAACCTTAGCCCTAGATCATACCAGAAGCATCTCCGTAATATCCGCTCCTGCCGGCACCATTGGGTACACGCCCTCCTCTCTTTCAACCAAAAAATCCATTATTACGGGTTTATTAACAGCCAGTGCCTTTTTGAGAACCGGCACCACCTCCTCAGGGGTGGTCGCCCGCAGACCGACCGCACCATACGCCTCGGCCAGTTTTAAGAAATCAGGGGCGGCCTCCATATCAGTACACGCATAACAACGATCGTAAAAAAGCTCCTGCCACTGCCGCACCATGCCAAGATAACGATTGTTGAGTACCGCTATCTTAACGGGCAGATTAAACTGAACCGCGGTAGCCATTTCTTGTATGTTCATCTGTATGCTTCCGTCCCCGGCAATATCCACAACAACCCTGTCAGGGCATGCCGCCTGGGCGCCGATGGCGGCCGGGAAACCGAAGCCCATGCATCCCAATCCGCCCGAAGTGATAAAGGAGTTGGGCTTGTCAAAGTGATAATACTGGGCTGCCCACATCTGGTTCTGACCCACCTCGGTGCTTATTATAGCCTTGCCCCCGGTCAGCTCATATATCTTTTCAACAACAAACTGGGGTTTGATGATATCCTTCTGGTTATAGGCAAGGGACTTTTTGGCCTTCCATTCTGATATCTGCTCCAGCCACGGATCGCGGATACCCTTGAGGCCCCTCATGGTCTCCTTGGCCAGAAAGCTGTTCAGTTTCTGAAGCGTTATCCTGCAATCCCCCACGATAGGGGTATGGACCGGGATATTCTTGCTTATGGAGGTCGGGTCTATATCGATATGGACAATCTTGGCCTTTGAAGCGAAACTCTGCGTCTTTCCCGTAACCCTGTCATCAAAACGGACACCGATACCTATAAGCAGATCGCATTCGGATGTGGACATATTAGCACGATAAGTCCCATGCATCCCTAACATCCCCAGCCATAAGGGATCGGATGCCGGAAAAGCGCCCAGGCCCATAAGGCTTGACGAGACAGGGGCGTGAATCTTCTTTGCGAACTTTTTCAATTCATTTGAAGCCCCGGATGAAATAACGCCCCCTCCGGCAAATATGAGCGGCCGCTCTGACTTCTTAATGAGATTTATCACCCTTGCCAGTTGTTTCATATTTGGCTGATACGTCGGCTGGTATGACCTAAGCCGGACCTCTTCGTTGGATCTGAATTCCGTAAAGGACTGCATCACGTCTTTGGGAAGATCAACAAGGACCGGGCCAGGCCTCCCCGAACGCGCGATGTGAAATGCCTCCTTCAGTATCCTGCCCAGCTCTTCGACGTTTTTTACCAGATAATTATGCTTGGTGCAGGGACGGGATATACCAACGATGTCCACCTCCTGAAAGGCGTCGTTTCCTATGAGACTGGTATTTACCTGTCCGGTAAGCACCACGATCGGGATGGAATCCATATAGGCGGAAGCGATACCTGTTACGGTATTGGTGGCACCCGGTCCGGATGTGACAAGGCAGACCCCTATCCTGCCCGATGCCCGTGCGTAACCGTCGGCCGCGTGAACCGCCCCCTGTTCATGGCGAACCAGGATGTGGTTTATTTCAGTCTTCACAAGCTCATCGTATATATCGATAACAGCCCCGCCCGGGAAGCCGAAGATAGTGTCAACCCCCTCTTCCTGCAATACCTTCATCAATATTTGTGTTCCCTTGAGTTTAATGGTAAACACCCCCTTTTTCATCAATTGCTTTGATATAATTAACCAGGCCGCCGGCCGTGATAATCTCCCTCATAAAATCCGGGATAGGCTGCGCTGAAAAAACCAAACTTTTATCCTTGTTGGTGATCTCTCCGGTGGCCAGATCAACGGATATATTATCTTTCTCTTCAACCGAATCAACCGCTTCTTTTGACTCAAGGATAGGCAGTCCTATGTTAAAGGCGTTTCTATAAAAGATTCTCGCGAAACTTTTGGCGATAATAACGCTGATTCCCGACTCTTTAATAGCTAACGGCGCATGCTCTCTTGAGGAACCGCAACCAAAATTGCTGCCCGCCACCAGGATATCGCCCTTGCTCACTCCCCCGCTGAAATCAGGCCTCAGATCAGCAAAACAGTTCCTGGCAAGCTGCTTTTTATCAGAGACATTAAGAAACCTGGCCGGTATAATAACATCCGTGTCAATATTATCGCCAAACTTCCAGACCCTTCCTTCCGCTTTCATCCGGTTTCCCCCTGTATGCAGATTTTTCTAAATATTGCATCATCTCCAACTCACTCCACTTGGATCCTCTTTTTCTTCACAATTCATCGGGCAAACCTATCCGCCCAAGCACCGCAGATGCCGCAGCAACTGCAGGGTTCACCAGATAGACTTCACTGGCGGGATCACCCATCCTTCCGATAAAGTTCCTGTTGCTGGTGGAAGCGCACCTTTCTCCGTCAGCAAGTACGCCCATATGTCCTCCCAGGCATGGTCCGCAGGTTGGTGGTCCTATGGTGGCACCTGCATCAAGGAATGTCTCTATAATGCCCTCCTTGATCGCCTCCCTATAAATCAAGGGAGATCCCGGTATAACAATCAGCCTGAGTCCTTTTGCAATAGTTCTGCCTCTCAGGATGTCCGCGGCCTTATGTAGATCCTCCAGTCTTCCGTTGGTACATGACCCAATGAATACCTGGTCCAGCTTGATATGTTTGCCCTCGGACACAGGTCTGGCATTATCCGGCGAGTGGGGAAAAGCGACCTGGGGTTCTATTTGAGACACATCAATATTCACCTCTTTTTTATATCCAGCATCAGGATCGTTTTCCCAGATTACGGGCTTTCTGGATGATCTTTCCTTTACATATTGCATAGTAATTTCATCCGCCTTAAAAATCCCGTTTTTGGCGCCGCATTCGATGGCCATGTTGGCCATGGTAAACCGGTTGTCCATAGAAAGATGTTTTACAGCGGAGCCCGAGAACTCTATGGCGCAGTAATTGGCCCCCTCCACCCCGAGAAGGCCAAGTAGATATAAAATCAGGTCCTTTCCCCCAACCCACGGGAGTACCCCCCCCTCAAACCTTACTTTTATGGTTGGAGGCACCTTTAGCCACACCTTTCCAGTGGCCATTATAACTCCCAAGTCAGTACTACCCACGCCGGTGGAGAAGGCCCCTAATGCCCCATATGTGCAGGTATGACTGTCTGCGCCGATAACCACATCTCCGGGTATCACCAATCCCTTTTCCGGCAGGATAACATGCTCTATACCCATTTCACCTACTTCAAAATAATTTTTTATACCGTATCGGGTTGCGAACTCTCTCATCATCCTTGCCTGCCGCGCGGAAGGGATATCCTTGTTCGGAACAAAGTGATCCGGGACAAGGGCTACCTTTCCCTGGTCAAAGACCCTATCCCTTCCAATATCTTCAAACACCTTGATGGCCAAGGGAGCCGTGACATCGTTGGCCAATGCCATATCCACCCTGCACTGCAAAAGGTCTCCCGGTTTTACGCTCTCCACACCTGAATGGGAAGCAAGTATCTTTTCAGTAATAGTCATGCCCATCTCTTTTATCCTTTTAACATTTATACACTTATTTCATCAGGGTTAAGAGGCGGGTTTCTTTTCAGATAATCCAGCCTGTTGAGACCATTGATATAAGCCTTAGCGCTCGCCGTGATAATATCGGGATCAGTACCTTTGCCCAGCGCCACCAAACCGTTTTCCTGGAGCCGCACCGTGACTTCTCCCTGGGCATCCATACCCCCTGTTATGGAATTAACGGCGAATCTGAGCAATCTGGAACGGGTTCCGGTAATCTTTGCGATAGTATTGAACGTTGCATCAATGGGTCCTACCCCGGATCCGGAACTCTGAACCTCATTACCTTCTGCCTTGAGTATCACCGTGGCTGTGGGGATGGTTACCGTGCCGCTTATCACATTCAGGTACACAAGCTCATAGATGTCCGGAATACGGAGAATCTCTTCTGCTACAAGTGCCTCTAAATCCTCATCCATAATCTCCTTACGCTTGTCGGCGAGTTCTTTCATTTTATTGAAAAGCTTGTCCACCTCGTCCGTCGTAAGGTCGAAACCCAGATCATTTAATTTCTCACGAAAGGCATGCCTGCCCGAATGTTTTCCCAGAACCAGACGGTTGGAGGAAAGCCCTATGGTTTCGGGCTCCATAATCTCGTAGGTCATTCTGTGCTTTAGAACCCCGTCCTGGTGAATTCCGGCCTCGTGGGCAAAGGCATTCGCGCCCACTATAGCCTTATTGGGCTGTACGCCGATACCGGTAATCATGGAAACCAGACGGCTGGTGGGGTATATCTCTTTGGTATTGACCCCCATTGATAGATTCAGGATACTCCGTCGTGTATGAAGACTCATGGCTATCTCTTCCAGTGAAGCATTCCCGGCCCTCTCGCCCAAACCATTAATAGTCACTTCAACCTGCCTGGCCCCCGACATCAGACCGGCCATGGTGTTCGCCGTGGCCAATCCAAGGTCATTATGGCAATGAACACTTATGATTGCCTTCTTGATGTTGGGTGTATGGTCCCGTATATAGGATACCAGATCAGCGAATTCGTTGGGCAGTGCATAACCCACGGTATCAGGGATGTTGACGGTCGTCGCCCCGGCCTCAATGGCTGCCTCAAATATTCGGCAAAGAAAATCCCTTTCGCTTCTTGAAGCGTCTTCAGCGGAGAATTCCACATTGGGCGTGAATCCTTTCGCGTAACGCACGGATTCGATCGCGGTCTTAATGACCTGTTCCCGGTCCATTTTGAGCTTATGCTTCAAGTGGATATCCGACGTAGCGATAAAGGTATGTATCCTGGGATTTGCCGCGTCCTTTACCGCTCCCCAAGCCTTATCGATATCCTGCTTTGAGGTTCTGGCCAGGGCAGCCACACATATGTTCTTTACCTTATTGCTTATCACCTGGACAGCCTCAAAATCTCCGGGCGAGGCTGAAGGGAAACCGGCTTCAATAACATCAGCGCCCAGTTTCTCCAGCTGCACGGCAAGACGGAGCTTCTCAGCCACGTTCATGCTCGCACCAGGGGATTGCTCTCCATCCCGAAGAGTAGTATCAAAAAAGGTAACACGGTCCATAAGGGATAAACCTCCATATTAAGTGGTTAAGAGGAAATAAAAATCCGCTATCAGACCGGCCTGATAACGGATTTTAATTGATTGCCTTTGTAATACTATCCCATTATCACGCTGGGTGGTCCGCCCCTACGACAACAAGGCCGAGTACCAATAATAACAGTACTCCGCCTAGTCTCCTGATAATGTTGATAGCATTAATCCTTATCATCTTCTTGTTTCCCACCACGGATAACTCAGATATCTTTGTTATACTTACACTAAATTAATAGAATGTCAAATACTTTTTTGGGTCAACAGGGAAAAAATCAGGCTCATCCAGGTAATGAACACGTAAAGAAGTAAAAGATTAAACCTTATTATAACTACCTTAATGGCCCATGGGGCTCTCTTACACGCGGCGAAAACATTGACAGCATGCTAATTACGTGAGGTGCCACCCAGGCGGGCGGAATACTTATGAGGTAATAGAAAATTCTCGAGTGGGGCTGAGTCTGGAAGAGGGTACCCGCCCGCCTCGTCTTGTTTTGTGCAGGGTCAGTGCACATAAACGAGTTCGCCGCTTAAAAGAGAACCCCATGGGCCATATAGAACAATATATCATAATGTGAGGTCACGCCTGTTCTTGCAAAGACGACATCTCAAAAAGGATTCCACCCAAGGCCTGCAGTGGGCTTATTTTCAAGGGTTTGCTCCACCAGAACCCCTGGCAGAATATGCCGTTGCCACCAGGAAAAGGTTTGCCAAACCCTTGAAAATAAGACCACGTCCACGGAATACTATAGATGTCGTCTTGAAAAGAATGGCCGTGACCGGAGGGCTGTCCCTTTTCTTCGTTCCGGATCTCCCGGGCTGGTCATTTCAAGGGGTTACGGCCGTGGGATGCCTACCCCCTCCGCTGTTCCCCTCGGCTTCGCTTCCGCCTTCGTTACAACTTCGGCGGGACAGGCGGGGCCAGGGGGTCCCCCACCCGTAACCCCTGAAATAACGGCGCCTTCCCGATAGTCACTACAAAAAGGAACAGCCCTCCGCCCTAGTTCCATACCTCCGGCCTTGTATAAGGCCATGGGTGTTCACTCCAAAACTCGACCCCTCCAACCCTATCTTTTGTTTCCTCCCCTCTTAGGGGAGGATCAAGGTGGGGTCTCATTAACTAGTGTTCTCATTAACCGGATGAAACGAAAATTAACCTTGACCCAATAGGCATAATTGATTAATATTTATGTGAGTTATGTAATAGGCTACCAGCCACCCAGACTCGCGTCGGGGTGGCTTTTTTTATTGAGGGTTGAATTGGCGGACCTCCTGGTAATAGATAATTATGATTCCTTCACATATAACCTGGTGCAGATGTTTATGAATTATAACCTCCGCATCCATGTACACCGGTGTGACAGCCTGTCATTTGAAGATATAGGATCGCTCAAGCCTGATTACATACTTATAAGCCCTGGTCCAAGGGATCCCGCCCATGCCGGAATATCCGTCCCCCTCATCCGAAAATATTATAAGGATATCCCCATTCTGGGGGTCTGCCTGGGGATGCAATGCATAAATGAGGCATTCGGCGGTGTTACCCAAAGGTCAAGCCACCCCGTGCATGGCAAGACCAGCACTATTCAACACGGCAATAAAGGCATTTTCAGAGATATCCCCTCTCCTTTTGTAGCAGCTCGATACCACTCTCTGACAGTTTATTTTGACGAGAGTATGCTTGAGGTGACCGCACGCAGCGACGACGGGATCATTATGGGGCTATCCCATCCCATGAATCCCCTCCATGGCGTGCAGTTTCACCCTGAGAGCTTTATGACTGAGCACGGTTTTCTACTCGTGGAAAACTTTCTCAGGCTGGGGCCCCTAAAGGTATAACATATATGCAGATAAGGCCCATCCATGAACGATATAAAAGCGATCACCGGCGAAATCACAGGGATTCACTACCAGAAACTCGATTTCAACGACTCATTTGCTGATTATGTGGCCGGATTTAGCGGGTTTCCCGGCACCGTTGTCCTCATGAGCGGAGGGGATATTGATTGCGCCAGGTACCATATCCTTGCTGCCAGACCATGGCTAACCTTTACGGCATATGGCCGGCAAATGACCATTACCTCGGGTGCAAAAGGCATCAGGTTTGAGGCCGATCCTTTTGACACCCTCCGCATGTTAATAAAAGGCTACCGGATGGATGATCCCAGATTCCCTGTTCCTGCCGGGGCCGGTCTATTCGGGTACCTTTCTTACGATCTTAAAGACCATCTGGAAAAACTGCCCCGGACATCAATCAATGATCTCAACCTTCCGGATATATGCCTTTTCGCCCCATCCATAATTGTTATCCATGATCACGTGGAACAGAATCGCTGCCTTTTGGTCCCCGTGAGGTCCTTCTCCGGCAAAAAGACCCTTGCCAATGATATAAAAGCCTTTAATACGATCCTCGGCACCGGCAGGGACTCCCGGGAGGGTTTTACCCTTAACCCTCAGTTTACCTCCAATTTCACCATGCATGATTATACACTAGCCGTTGACAGGATCAGGGAGTATATCGCGGCAGGAGACATCTATCAGGCCAATCTTTCCCAGAGATTTGAGACGGACTTCTCAGGTAATCCATTCAATCTCTTTCAAATGCTCTTTCATAACAACCCCGCTCCCTTTTTTGCGTATATAAACGCGGGTAATCACTATATTGTCTCCACATCGCCTGAACGCTTCCTGAAACAGGAAGGGAATAACATCGAGACCAGGCCCATCAAAGGCACCAGGCCGCGGGGCAAGACTGAATCTGAAGATATTTCCTTAAAGCTGGAGCTGGAAAAGAGCAAAAAGGATGAGTCCGAACTTTCCATGATCGTCGACCTGCTGCGAAATGATCTGGGAAAGGTGTGCAAGGCCGGATCCGTGCGTGTCGCGGAACACAAAAGGTTGGAGGCATACCGGAATGTATATCATCTCGTGTCCATCGTTAAGGGCACATTGGCTGAAAATCGTGATTCAATAGATTTACTCAGGGCTGCCTTCCCGGGTGGATCGATTACCGGTTGTCCCAAGATAAGGGCAATGGAAATAATCGACCAACTGGAGCCCAACCGGCGTCATGTCTATACCGGGTCCATCGGTTATCTGAGTTTCCATGACACCATGGATCTCTCTATTGCTATCCGCACTGCCACAATCTATAATGGAAAAATGCGGTTCTCCGTAGGAGGAGGTATTGTCTATGACTCCGACCCCATGGATGAGTACAACGAAACCTTACACAAAGGCAAAACCCTTATGGAGACATTAGGGGACAAAAAGAAAAGACACCGGAGTAAACAAACCGCATGGATAAACGGGATGCTCCGGCCCCTGGACCAGGCTATTATAAATATCGCAGACCTGGGGTTTCAGTACGGTTACGGTTTTTTTGAAACCATAAGGGTGGATCATGGAAAACCCGGGTATCTTGATTCACATATGGCAAGATTCAACAAGACCTGGAAAACTCTATTCCACCATGATATTCCCGATCTCTCCTGGGCGGAAATCATCGATCAGGTCATTGATAAAAACGGACTTAAGCAGGAAATAGCCGCTGCCAAGATTATCGCCACATGGGGAACCCGGACTGAACCGCCCTTTGATCATGGTATCATTGTTACGGCAAGGCCCTATGTGCAACGTCTCGCACATAAAAAAGAACCGGGACTCAACCTGGCCACATATCCGCATCCCCGTTACACGCCCCTGGCGGACCATAAGACCCTTAATTACCTATATTATTATCTGGCAAGCAAATGGGCTGTGGAACAGGGGGCCAACGAGGCATTGATTCTGAACCCGGATGGAAGCATATCGGAAACCAATTCGGCCAATATACTTTTGGTAAGGGAAAAGGAGGTTATAAGGCCGGCGTCTCCCCATGTCCTGGCTGGGATCATGGAAGACAAGGTATGTAATCTTCTCCTTGACCGGGGTTACAAGGTGAGGGATGAGACAGTCCGGTTGGAGGACCTTTTTACCTCGGATAATGTCCTGATAACAAACTCCCTTATCGGGGCACTCCCAGGAATTAGTGTTGACGGCAGTAAGATTAGATATTCAGCGGAATTCTGCCAAAATATAAATAATATTGTACTTTGATTCAGATTCACCATATCCCCCATCCTCTGTATCAAGCTATAGATAACTTGACACGCCATCCGGAATCCCCTATACTCCAAATCGGAAAACAGAAATTTAATTAAAAATACACCACATGAAATTTTATTAACAATAATCCTGTCTATTTCAAGGAGGTATAACCGAACAATGGCAATAAAAACACCGGAACAGTATTATGAATCGCTCAAGGATTTACACCCCACAACCTATATCCTGGGGGAAAAGGTAGATAACCCTGTGGAACACCCTTTAATCAAACACATGGCTGCGGCGGTGGCTGAAACATACAGGATGGAAAACGACCCGGAAGGTAAAAAACTCCTGGTTGCTCCCTCCGACCTTACCGGTGAAGATGTCAGTCGCTTTCTCAAATTCTATAGGAGTCCCGACGATCTTCTAACCAAGGTAAGGATGCTCAAATTCCTCTCCCAGAATATCGGCGGTTGCTATATGCGGTGTACAGGTATGGACGCCATCAATGCCGTGGGCATAGAGGCGTATAACTGTGACCAGAAATACGGCACAGAGTACTGGGCCAGGTTACAGGAATTCGTCAAGACGGCCCAGAAGAATGATGTCGTTATATTTAGCGGCGTAACCGACGTAAAGGGGAACCGGGCCCTCCGGCCGTCCCAGCAGAAAGACCCGGACATGTACCTGCACGTGGTGCAGAGAAAAAAGGACGGCATCGTCGTCCGTGGGGCCAAGATACACCAGACCGGTTCGATGTGCGCCCATTGGGCGCTGATCGTGCCTACTCGGGAGATGCGCGAGGCCGATAAGGACTATGCGGTCTGTTTCGCAGTGCCCACCGACGCCAAAGGCCTTATCCAGGTGTACGGCCGGGGCACCCTCGAGGCCCAGCCTCTTCAGGGATGCGACCTGGGCAACGCCAGGTTCAGCAAATTCTCGCCCATGGTCCTGTTTGATGATGTATTCGTACCATGGGAACATGTGTTCCTATGCGGTGAATACGAATATGCCGGGAATATGGTGCGTAACTTTGGTAATTATCACCGCCATTCGCACGGCGGATGCAAATGCGGCGTGGGCGATGTGCTTATAGGCGCCGCCGCCACCGCTGCCGAATACAGCGGTGTGGGCAATGTATCACATATCAGGAACAAATACGCCGAGATGATGAAGGTCACCGAGGCCATATACGGCTGCTCGGTAGCCGCTTCTGTCGAATCCACGGAGACACCCTCCGGTATCTACACGGTTGACCCGGTGCTGTCCAACACCTCCAAGCTTTACGAGGGAAAGGAAATGGCCGAGGTAATACGGCTGATGATTGAGATTGCCGGCGGCATGACCACCGATCTCCCCTCTGATAAAGACTTTGCCAACCCGGACATCGGCCCGATGCTGACCAAATACCTTAAGGGCGTGGACGAGGTTACAACGGAGGACCGGGTACGCATCTTCCGGCTCATCGAGAAGCTGGCCTTTGAGAGCCGTGATATTGTCTCCAATATCCACGGTGCTGGGTCACCCGAGACCCACCGCATGACCATCCTGCGAAACTCAAATATGGAGGCCAAGAAGAAGCTGGCCCAAAAACTGGCCGGCATTAAGACCGACTAACCTCGATTATCCGTTATATAAACAAGGCCTCCGGCCTCAAAACCGGAGGCCTTGTTTAGGGGACGTTGTTGACTAGCTTAACTAATTCATTCCACCCTATTCTTTTCTAGTCATTATTTTTGAAATCGCAGGAGTTGATACTCCCAATTGTCTGGCTGATTCCG
>CAYQNR010000020.1:0-39737 GCA_964418945.1 uncultured Desulfobacteraceae bacterium | reverse complement strand
GATTCCTGCGTATAATTTCATTTGGGCACCTCCGAAATCCAAAAAGTTAATAATAGATTGTTACGCTTATGCGTACTGGTTCCATAGATTACCATCTATGGATAAGGAGGTGTCCTTCTTTTTTAAGTCTTATTCTTGAATGTAGCCCTTTATATGATTATCAAGTCTACTCTTGACTCTTGTAGTACCAAGACGAGTTAAAGGTGATAAGTTAAAAGTAGCATGCATGAAAGATATATTGTCTTGATAAGGACTGTGCAGTTCTCTAACCCCGGCATTTACAGGGACATGTGGAAAAGTCGCCGCATGCCTGTAATGCCAAACGTTAGCTGAGAAAGGAAACGAAACATGAGTGAAAAATCGCTAATAAGAAAAGCCGAGTTCAACTCTAAGGTTTGCATCTATTGGTTGTTGAGTGGAGCCCTTGTCCTGACATTCACCATCGTTGGTATCCCCCTGTTGGTCCTGTGGTTTCCAATCGGCCTTGCGTTTACAAAACGGTACTTGGACAGGATGGAGTGTGTGCTGAGCGATAAAGCACTCAAGGTCAAAAAAGGAATCCTCATCAGAATTGAAAAAACCATCCCGCTAGAAAAGATCACAGATATGGGAATGGTTCAAGGCCCAATCATGCGTCTCTTCGACCTGTACACACTTACTATCGAGACAGCGGGCCAGTCCGGGCAAGGTGCTCTAGTTTCACTCACGGGCATCATAGACGCGAAATCGTTTCGCGAAGCCGTCTTGACGCAACGCGACGCTGTTTCTGCTGCCTTGCCCCACTCGGCTTCGGAGCCCGCGCGTCAGGAGCCATTTGATGCCGCCTCTTTGCTTTCTGAAATCAGGGATTCTCTGCTTCGTATCGAAGCGAAACTTGAGAAAACAGAGGATAGCTAACCAGCCGGTGCAGCGGACGGCTAATCTCTACCGCTGACCGGAATCGTTCGCTGGAGAGGAGAAGAGAATTGAATGAGCCTACTCAAGTCAACCAAACCCTGGCGCGTATGCGGTAAACGGCACCGCTCAAGGTCAGCGTTGGGCTTCAATAATAAGGAGATACCGAATGAATACCACCACACGGAAAATACTCTACTGGAGTCCAAGAGTACTTTGCATGCTTTTCGCAATATTT
Source organism: uncultured Desulfobacteraceae bacterium (assembly GCA_964418945.1). Lineage (GTDB taxonomy): Bacteria > Desulfobacterota > DSM-4660 > Desulfatiglandales > HGW-15 > CAYUYB01. The sequence goes on along the minus strand of CAYQNR010000020.1, from coordinate 38,605 downwards.
TTGAGTATGTTTGCCTTGGATGTGTTCAGTGAAGGTTATAGTTTTGGAGAAACAATTTTTGCCCTGATAATGCATTTAATCCCGACGCTTACTATTATCATAATGTTAGTCCTTTCATGGCGTTGGGAAGGAATAGGAGCGATCCTTTTTATTGGTTTGCCATTGTTCTACTTGATAATGAGCAAATGGGAAAGTTGGATCATTTCAGGTCCGCTGTTTGTTGTTGGTGTTCTTTTCCTGATGAATTGGATATACAGCGTAAAACTGAAAACATAGTGGATCAAGCTTAACGTACGTTTGTACAGGAGCGCTGATAGATCCTTGTAGCCAGAGAAACCAGGCGTTGGGCAGAGGGGGAAAATAGATCATGTCGATCACATTCCACACCGAAACCGAGCATAATCTCATCATTCTGGTGCACACGGGAACGACTCCGGATGACGAGTTCCTCGCTTTCTACAAGGGGCTTTACGGAAGTGACACATTTGATCTGTCGATGAACCTGCTGGTTGATCTGCGCGAAGCGGACAGCAGCGAGAGAAGTGCGGATGTCCTACATGAGTTCGCCGATTTCGTGAGGGCAGCCCACAACAGCCTGACCACACACCCGAAAGTGGCGGTTGTGGCTCCCAAAGACCTTTCCTTTGGCCTAGCCAGAATGTATGAAGTCTTTACTGATTCTGTGCCGTGGGATTTTACCGTGTTCCGTGTCATTGAAGCCGCATTGGCATGGCTCGGCATGCCGGAGGACCTAGCGGTTCGTCATGATCAGGAAGCCCAACAGAGACCTCAAGGTGACAATTGAGAGCCTTGCCAAGGCACGGCTGGGGGCATTAATGAGTGTTTCAGATGAAGAATCACATAACCAGGCTAATTCAGCCGACGCAAAAAATACGCGCGGGTGATTAGCGCCGTTAGTTTGGAGGATTTATGTTTTGTCCAAGATGTAAAGCTGAATATAGAGAAGGTTTTTCAAGGTGTGCGGATTGTAACGTTGATTTGGTTCCAGAGTTGTCCCCAGAGCCAGAACCATCCGCAGAGGATGTGGAATATATTGATTTTATCAAGATTATAACTTTTTCGAGCAGGCATGAAGCGGAACTGGCAAAAGGCCTCCTGTCCATAAATGGTATTAATGCTGTTATTTTCGGCGATGACGCTGGAGGCATTCAGCCTGGCCTATCGTTCTCCACAGGCGTCCAATTATTGGTAAAAGAAGAGGACATCGAAAAGGCAGAAAGAATACTCCACGATGCAGGCCATATAACCTAACAACCTGCTGCAAGGGATGGTGCAAAAAGACGCGCCAACGATAATCAGCCCGTTGCGCCTCGGAGGTATAATGAGAAATGAGAAAGATTTCAATAGTACTAATTCTGGTCTTAACTGGATGTGTTGGAATTCCAGAAAATATAAGACCCGTTGATAATTTTAGAATGGAGAAATATTTAGGCAAGTGGTACGAAATTGCCAGGTTGGATCATTCTTTTGAACGGGGCTTGACCAGAGTAACGGCAAATTATAGTTTGCGAGACGACGGTGGAGTCAGAGTATTAAACCGTGGGTACTCTGAGAAAGAAAAAACGTGGAAAGAAGCTGAAGGGAGGGCCTACTTCGTTCAAGGAACAAATATAGGTTACCTGAAAGTCTCTTTCTTTGGGCCTTTTTATGGTTCTTATATTGTGTTTGAGCTTGACCATGAGAATTATCAATATTCGCTCGTGTGTGGGCCCGACAAATCATATTTATGGATTCTAGCAAGAAATCGAGAAATAAAACAGGAGTTAAAGGATAACCTCATTGCAAAAGCAGCAACAATGGGTTTTGACACAAGCAAATTGATATTTGTCGATCATTACTAATCGCTCAACCAGTTATTCCAGTCGAGGCCTTCGTAGCGGCTGAATTCAATCGTTCCTTATACTATATCCCTTAGCTGTGGTCACTGATTATTACCAGCTAAATCAAGTGGAGTGGGGGCGCCTCTGACTGTCATGTCAAGTGTGTAAACGGATGTTCGGGCAGTGATAAAAAGGGTCTTTCTCTCCTTTCCGCCGAAAGTCATATTGGAAGGGCGTTCGGGAATGGCAATTTCTTCAATTTTTTTACCATCTTGATTGTATACCTGAATTGCGGTATCTCCGGTAGTATAGACATTGCCTTTCTCATCCAAGGCCATTCCATCGGAGCCCTGTTCACAGAATAGCTGTTGGTCAGCAAGGATTCCATCCGGTTGAATCTTATATCTCCAAATCTTTCCTGCACCCATATCGGCAATATAGAGGGTTTTGCCGTCCGGGGTGCCAATGAGTCCGTTTGGCGCGACAAGATTATCTGTCGCGCGGATAAGACCACTATCATCTGGGGGGATATAATAGACCTGCAGCGTCTCTCTCTGGGAGCCAGTGGGGGCTGACATGGTAAAATCGCTAAAATAGATACCTCCCCTTGGATCTATCCACAGGTCGTTGGGCATGTGGAGTTGCTTGGCCTTATAATTATCAGCCAACACAGTAATATTTCCCTTCATATCATCGAGAGCTACTCTTTTATTAGCCATTTCACAGATTATAAGGTTTCCTCCCTTGTTAAACATCAACCCGTTGGCTTGCCCGCTTTCTTGTCTGTAAAGAGTGATTGATCCATCCTTATATGACCATTTAAAGATTTTTTGGTTTGGGATATCAGTGAAATAGATATTGCCCTCCGCGTCTGCCGCGGGTCCTTCAGTAAAGGTGAATCCTGATTGCACCTTTTTTACCTTTGCATCCGGGGCTATGAGGCCTGAATCCATTTCAGTGCTGATGGCATGACTGTTAGATACTAGAACAGCCACAATGATCAGAAACAGGGATGAAAATATTGATCTGTTATTAGTCATGAGGTTCCTCCTTTAAGCATTTTACAAACAAGGATCATGTTCAAATCAGTCCACCCTCCGCAGTGCTACGGAGGACGGGTTAATCAATGATCAAGATTCATAGATCCTGGAATTCAAGGGGCTAAGGGTCAAAGTAATCGAGAGGCAAAAAGATTCAAAATCATTTTCAGTTGAGTCTATAAGGTCTCGCTTTTAGGATCAAGGTTAAGAGAATTTCCCCTTGTATGTCAAGGCAAACTGAGACGCGGGATATTATGGGGTGAAGTCCCCGGCCGTACTCCCCCAGGGATTCGGCCCGGATTAACCGCAAAGCCGGATGAATCCCCGCCTGGTTTCGTATAAAACTGCTTGACAAGGATTTTTATCAATGATATCAAAGAGTTTTACGTTCTATAAGCTGTTTGTTTCCTTTAAGCGAAAACTAGTGTTGTGAATATATAACGCGCTTAAAATATTAAAACTAGCAAGATATTATGACAATGATGAATGAGATTTCATGCCGAGATTAGCCCGATTGGACGCACCTGGGGTGTTATATCATATTATGATCCGGGGAATAGAGCGTTGAGATTCATTCAGGGTGTCCCTCACTGAATTAGCAGGGCGTTTGGATATAAGGGTTGCGGGAGTCGGATACTCAGTGGAAAGAGGAAAGGCAGCGGCCGGCAATGTATTGGAGACTTTCATAACCGTTCTTTTCAAGTTTACTATTTACTAAATTCATATCAAATGTAGCAATAAGGAGGTAATGAGACATGATAGGAAAAATGGAGATAGGTGAGGGAAAAAGGAACAGAATAATTGATAAAGCGGGTCATTTTGCGGATGAAATCGGAGTGAAATACATGGCCTGCGCCCCGGCCACTTTTGGAGCCATATGCGAGGCCTTCAAATCTGAAGGTGTACAATTATTTACACCGGAAATACAAGAAGTGCTGACCCAAGGTATGATGGGACTCCATGGCGGTATAGCCATGACAGGAGTCGGCACATGTGGCGCTGTTACCGCTGCAACCTTTCTCATAAGCTATGTTGTGGGTGTTCCTACTGCGAAGCTGGAAAAAGACGGCAATCTGAATTATGCCGCGGCTATTCCTGCCGTGGAATATGTTATTGATAGATTTGAAGAGGATTATGGCGCTATTGATTGTCTTAGGGTACGGTATAATCGTGTTCAGAGGGCTTTGGACCTAATGGATCCGGACGCCAGGATACTGGAGATGACTTTTGCCTTGTATCAAAAGGATAAATGCGGCATGACCTCTGATAAATTCGAAGGGGGGCGTGATCAGACGCCGCCCGTGAGAGGAGCTCGCTGGGCGGCGGAGGCGATTTGTGACCTATTGGAGATGGAACCTGAAGACCGGTGGGACCTTCCACCCCATCTTAGGGGCCTGGGACCTCAGGAAATGATGCCAAAGCTTCAGAAGGTTGTCGAAGTATTGAAAGAACTAGGCTGGGGACGACCGGAGGAGAAGATTTCTTACCGGGAGTACCGCAAATTAAAGGTGAAGGGGAAAGAGGGCCTGGAAAAAGAAAGACTGGGTTCAGTTAGTGCGCCAAAGCAGGAAGAATATACGGAGTTTGGCGCATAATTCTCATAGTAAACCACCTGTTGTTTTTCAGCACTGCCGCGCCGCACAGTGCAATGGCTATATTATTGGAGGTAAAATGAAAATTAAAACAATATCCTTAGTTTTAGTGCTTGTTTTTTCAATTTTCTATGCAATGAATGTTTTATCTAATGACAGTAATATAACCCCAAAATTGCTCTACGAAAATAAGTGTTCAAGGTGTCACGGACTCGATAGAATTACACAAGCGACTAAGTCGCCTGATCAATGGAGTTCTACTGTTAACAGGATGAGGCAAAAAGATACAAGCTGGATTAGCGAGGAAAAAACCAGAACCATAGCTGCATATCTTGCATCTTATGTTTCAGAAAAAGATTCAGATGACCATAATCATTCCGTACATTCGTATATACCGACATACTTACCAAAACTATTCGGCTTTATTACCTTCAGTTTGTTGTTTTTAACCGTTGTATTGGGATTTGCCATGACTCATGGCAAAAGAAGGCTTTTTAAAATCCATAAAGTTATTGCATACATAACATTGGCTAGCGGAGTTATCCATGGTATCTTAATAATTGTAACTCATTAAGTCAGATTTATGAAGGGGTCATTAAGGGATCAGGTCCGCCTTTGACTCCTGCTCATAAGCTTTAGGAACAATAAGGGTCAATCGAAGGGATAGCAAAACCCAGCATCGGTTTGCACAGGAACGCTGATAGACTGTGGTACCCTGTGAAACCAGGCGTTATACATGTGTTTTGATAAGATACGAATGGATTTTCTATTTCACTTGGATCCTCGGCTCCTGGAAGGCTTGACCACTTGTAGATATATAATAGCTTTACAATATATTTTGTTGCATGATACCCATTAACCGGCTTAACCCCACTCCCCAAAATCTTAAACAGGAGGTTTTTCAATGAAAGTCATTACAATAAAAAAGATGGGCTCAATTCTCGGTTTCTCTTTGTTGCTGGGTTGTCTGTCTATTGTTCCGATGATTGGAGGAGTTGCCTTTGCTCAGCAGCAGGGTCCAACCGAATACAAACATAAAAACGAACTGAGTGTCATCACTATAGGCTCCGGTGTTCCAGGACCTTTTGGGGACAGGGCTGAGGCTATGACTATTATCCAGCATAAAGGCAGATATATTGTAATCGACTGCGGTTATACCTCTGTTTTGAAACTGATGAAAAGCGGAATGCCCATGAAAAACATTGATATAATAATGTTTTCGCACCTTCACGCTGATCACACCACGGATTTTTTTAATTTAATGACATGGCGGTTTTTATCAGGTGGGAGGGAATTGGAAATCATCGGCCCACCAAGAACCGGGCAGTACTATGAATTCTACAGGAAGTTTTATAGGGATGACATAATATACAGGACTCAACTATCCAATATCAAGACTTCGGCCGGTTCACTTACAGGCGTGAATGTAAGGGAGTTTACAGCATCGCAGAAAATGGAGGTCAAAGGCATTTTGATTGAAAGCGCTGAAATGGTCCATACCATGTATGACCTGGCATATAAGTTTACCATTGATGGGAAGACCATCGTTGTGTCCGGAGACACCTCTTATAATGAAAATATAATTAGGCTGGCCAAAGACGTTGATCTGTTTGTGCTCGACGGATCATTCATTATATATGCGCTTCGGACTCCGGCGCAAAATCCTCCGGAAAGAGAGGATATTGGCAAGAGAAAGATTGATGGAAAAATACCGGAACCAACAGACGCATATTCAGGAAGATTCTCTGTTGAGTCGCATTCGAACTATAAGGATATTATAAAAATAGTCTCCGAGACAAACCCGAAAAAGCTGATACTGACTCATTTATTCAGCGGATATATGGGTAATCCCGATCCCCATACCAAGGAGCTCATTGATAAGGTGCGAAGCGATCTAAAAAAGGCAGGATTTGATGGTGAACTGTATTTTGCAAAAGACGGTCTGGAAGTGGGAATCTGATATATACTTTTTGATTAGCACTAAGAACGATAAATACAACAATGAAGGACTCACATAGATGAAAAAGATTGTGTTTTTAATTGCAGGTGCTCTCCTGGGAACCATTCTAAACCAGGGGGTTTTGTACAAAGGAATTGGAGGCCTTCATGAAGCGGGATAATCTTCCCATTCCAGACAGGAACGGTATCATACGAGTATTGCCGAAAGACCTGTCTGAAGAAAACAGTAAAAGGATCGTCAAGTTCGGCACTTTTATGTTCGTGTACGATTTTGTGCAGGACTACTGGGTCCGTCCGCGTATACATAAGGCAAGTGCAAAAAAGCACTGGGAGATTATGCATGAATTGATTGCACCATGGAAAGAGGCCGTTGTCCTGGACATAGGTTGCGGCACCGGCGCCGCAATTCCACATTTTGATAGTAACAACGACTATACCGGGCTTGACCTATCCTATGCCATGCTTATACAGGCGGTAAAAAAGGCAAAAAGCAAGGGGTTTAGTAGATATACGCTTGTTGAAGGAAACGCGGAAGAACTGCTTTTTGGGGAAGAAAAGTTTGATTGTGCCTTAATAGACACATCCCTACACATGATACCACAATACCAAAAATGCGTTGGAGAGATTACCAGGACCCTTAAAAAGGGGGGCCATCTCATCTGCAGTTCTCCGACTGTCGGGATCAACAAGGAATTTGATGCGTTATGGGAAAGAATAGCTCGCCCTCGCCACCTTCATTCATTAAAGGAAGAGGATTTTCAGGCTGTGTGTTCGCACAAAGGGCTTACTTATGATCGTGTAGGGGCAAATGGAGGCGTTCTCTATTTCCGTGCATATAAAGAGCAGTGATGCTTCTCAAAGTCCAGTTTTTAGAATAAGATCACAGTGCTGCGAATAACAGGTTGGGAGAAGGACGCGCATTTCCCTACTTTTGATAAACCGGTACCCCTGACTTTACCTCCTTTTTCTTTTTCATCTTTTGTATCTTTCTTCTTATGGTAAAGAGGATTATCTCATACACACGACCCACGGTTAATAACCGGTGTATCACCATCTTTCTCAGTACCCGCAGGATCTGGGGTATGGTGAAAAAGGATGCATTTACATCCCTTCGTATTTGCTGAAGGTCGTCCAAGGATAACATGTCGGAGAAGACTTTCCCGGATTCCCTGTCAACGTGGTAATTGCCATAATCCTTGAGCATCTCTTTCAGGGGAGAGTATTTGGTGGCCCTTAAGATGGACAGGCCCAAGGTATCGACCCCGAGTTCATGGGCGAATTCCACGATATCCAACATCTCTTGTCTTGTTTCACCTATGTTGCCGATGATAAAATAGCAATGATAGATAAAATCGAATTGACGGAGTACCTTAAAATATTCCCTAACTTTCGCGATATCAAAACCCTTGTTCATGGAGGCGAGGGTCCTGTCTTGCGTGGATTCTATCCCCGCAAAAAAGGCCATAAAGCCTGCCTTATACATCTTTTCGAGTACATCAGGCCTTTTGGCGATTTCTAAGCGGGCGTTAATGGCGTATTTCTTTTTTATCCCCTCTTCAACTATGAGATCGCATAACCTTCCAACCCAGTCCATGTCCGCGGTAAAGATGTCATCGGCGAAACCAACCACATCAGCCTCTATGGTTTTTATCTCCGATATAACAGATTCCGGGGTCCTGACGGACCATTTCCTTTTCTCACCCAGGGGATTAAATTTAAAATCGCAGAATTTGCAATTATATGGGCAGCCCCTGGATCCCAGCATGAGGTCTATCTGGATATCTGAAACAAACTTGTCCAGCTTAACCAAGTACTTGTAGCGACGGAGTGTCCTATCAGGGAAAAAATCACTGTGAACAGGCTCGAGATGTCTGTTCCTGTTATGCTGTACCCTCCCATTTGACCTGAAAGAGAGGCCGTCGATGTCAGGTGAAATCCCCTTTTGAACAATCTCCTTTACAAGGTCCTCGCCATCGCCCCGCACAATGCCGTTTATCCGTGGTATAACGTCAAAAAGTTCATTAACATTCTCCGTGGCGAACCTTCCCCCTATGACCACGGCTATGTTTTCAGGAATGCTGTTTATGGTATCTTTTACAAAGTCGCTTTCAACATTCCAGTTATAGCTTATGAGGGCCAGATCAACATCTTTATCAATAAATGAGGATAGGGGCTTCTCTTCATATCTTAGATCAATAACCTTAACAGTATTTACCAGGTTTTTTATCGCACTGGCTATGTATTCAAGGCCGATGGGCGGCAGAAAATTAACGGACTTAAGTTCCTGCCTGTATGGGTAAACACATAACACATTCTTAAATATCATCTTAACAGGTCTCCCTCCTTTTATGATCCTTATTTAATCACACTCATATGGATCAAATATCTTTCAGCTGGTTAAAATCAAAGCCTTCAGATAGTATCTTGTCTTTTATAACGGAGATATCCTTTTTTGCAGACATGGCGCCGGTGATCTTGGTGAATCCTTTTGTATCTCCAAGCATTATGCAGCCGATTATCTGATTGTTGTCCAGAACTATCTTTTTGTAGATATCTTGATTAGAAAAGATCCTGGATTCCCGCTTGTTTTCCGGATCTATTTCACCCGCCGAGCCAAGATCAATCCCTACCACCTTTAATACATTGGCCATGACGGTTCCTTCATAGACCATGTCTCCTCCGGCCATATTTATCCCCGCTATCTTCCCTTGCTCCATGGCGGCGGGCCAGATGCCGTAAGGTATTCCATTAAACTCGGCAACATCTCCTGCCGCATATATCCCGGGCCGGTTAGTCCGGAGACGCTCATCCACCTTGATGCCTTTATCATAATGAAGGCCCAGCGGTTCGGCAAGTTCCATATTAGGCCGCACACCGGCTGAAATGATAACCATAGGAGCGGAAAGGGTTTCTCCACTTTCCAGACGAACACCATTAACCATGTCGTTTCCCGTGATCTCCTCGGTGCTGGCTCCAAGCCGGAATGAAAATCCCATCCGTTCCATAATGGTGGCCAGCCTTTGGGCGCCATCCGGATCCAGTTGTCTGGGTAAAAGCCTGGGCGAAAACTCTACCACCGTAACCTGTTTCCCCAGCTTTTGAAAGGCATTCCCCGTTTCCAGGCCGAGCAGGCCACCGCCTATGATCACAACTTTATCAATCTCTCCGGCCTGTTTGATTATATCGCGGGCGTCCTGAATATTTCGCAAGGAGAACACACCTTCCTTTTCCGCACCTTTGAATGGCGGAATAAATGAATGGCTGCCTGCGGCAATCAGTAGCTGCTCATAAGAGAGCTTTTTGCCCCTTTCCGTTATGACGCTCTTTTCCGCAGGATCCGCTCCGGTGATGCGGGTTTTTAGCATTAGTTTAATATCCTCACGGCCGTACCAATCATCCTTTTTTGCCGTTAGACCCTGTTCAGTGATATCGCCCCCTATGTATTCGTTTAATCGTAGCCTGTAATAAAAAGGGGTATCCTCGTCTGTTACGATGGTTATTTCACCTTTTTTATCATTCTTGCGGATATTTTCTGCGGCAGTGGTACCGGCAACACCGTTACCAATGACCAAATAACCGGACATTTCCATACCTCCTTTTTGTGATATGCTTTCCCACCATGGAGGATCCTGAAGCACTTTATTCGCCTTTGCTAGAATAGTCTGTGACTTGTCGTAGCGAAGCGAGGATCCCGCCATGCACAGTGTTACGTCTGTCCACCTTTTTTCTTAGGCGGTTTCTTCTTATTGTTCTGTTTGTTGTCTTCTTTTCCGAACTTGGTCAGGCCATAGGCAAGCTGCTGCAGCCTTTCATTAACAAGGTAGTTTATGGTCCCCTTGGGGTATCTGCCCCCTGTATTTGCTTGGCCGGCCTTTTTATCTGTAAGGATTTCCATGCCTTCGTCTATGTTATTTACGGAATAGACGTAAAATTTTCCCTTTTTTACGGCTTCCACCAAATCTTTGCGCAACATCAGATCCTTGACATTGCTTTGAGGTATTATAACCCCCTGCTTTCCTGTTAGGCCTTTCTTTCGACAGCAATCATAGAATCCTTCTATCTTCTCATTAACCCCTCCGATAGCCTGAACCTCTCCCTTCTGGTTTATGGAGCCGGTAACAGCGATATTCTGCTTAATAGGAACACCGGATAGGCTTGACAGGATGGCGTATATCTCGGTTGAAGAAGCACTATCACCATCCACACCCCCGTAGGATTGTTCGAAGGTAATACTGGCGCTTATGGTCATGGGCTTATCCTGGGCATATTTTTTCCTGAGATATCCCCCCAGGATTAAGACACCTTTATTATGGGTATTGCCCGACATGTCGGCTTCTCTATCGATATTGATAATACCGGCCCGGCCCATGGATGTGGAGGCGGTAATGCGGGAAGGCTTTGAAAACACATGATCTCCGAGGCTGTAGACAGAAAGGCCGTTTACCTGTCCCACCATTTCTCCATCCACATCGATCATCAGGGTCCCCCTGTCGATCATTTCCTGTAGGTGTTCTTCAATCATATTTGATCTGTATATCTTGGAATCTATAGCCTTTTCCACATGTTCAGATGTTATATTGGCCTTGTTGTCATTGCCGGCCCAGTAATCCGCCTCCCGGATAATATCGGTCAGTACAGGAAAACTTGCGGATAGTTTTTCCTGCCGTCCTGCCATGCGTACCGCCTGTTCAACAAGGGCTGCTACCGCCGACCTGTCAAAAGGCTTCAGTTTTTCTTCATCCTTCTTCATTTTTACAAATTCGGCAAATTTGAGGATGGACTCCTCGTTTTTTTCCATGGTTGTATCAAAATCCGCCCTCACCTTAAAGATCTTGGGGACATCCTCGTCATAGGCCATCAGCATATGATATAAATGAGTGTTTGAGATGATAACTACCTTAGTATTTATCTCGATGGGCTCCGGCTTGAGTCCCGTTGTTGTGAACAGGTAAAAGGGGTCGTAGGTCTGAATCTCCATTTTATTTGTCTTTAAAGATCTTTTGAGTGCTGGCCACACGCCCGGTTCTATGGCGGCATCAAGAAGATTCAGAACCAGATATCCACCGTTGGCCTTGATAAAGGAACCTGGCTTGATTTTGCTGAAATCCGTTCTCCAGATCCCGCTCCGGTCAACTATCCTCTCTATGCTTCCAAAAAGATTTCTGTAAGTGGGGTAGGATTCAATAATAATGGGGGCCCCTTTCTGGGTGCCGTTATCAACGAGCAGATTCACCTGATAGGGCTGAAAAGGATCGCCTTGCGGTAGGCCGAGAGATAAGCCGGGCACCGCCTCTTGGGACTGGCTGGAAAATATATGCAGGGTTTCACTCATATCACCCAGCATCTCATTGAGATAATTATCAACCTTTTGCCCCTTGTATTTCTTCTTCAGCGACGCCACCCGGTCCTTGGCCATTTTCATGAATAATAAACGGTCCATCTCCTCCGTATTCCTCTGCACGTCTTTTTGCAGGTCCCTTAGTTCTAGAAAGATCTTGTCGATCTCTTCTCTCAGGGCGGCATGCTTTTTCTTCAGCTCTTTATACTCTTCTTTGGGAAACCTGCCTTTTTCAACCATATCCTCTACCTGGTCTATGGGCGTGGGGTTTCCGTCCACCAGGGGCATTACTTCAGGCCTTTTAATCTGCCCCACCTGCACATCAACAATGGTAAAACCCTCATCTCTTACCTTTTTGTCCAGTTCCTTGAAAAAGCCTTTGCCCTTTTTCTCATATTCCGACATTATCTCTTTTTTCCTGTTGATATAATCCTGGCCTTCAAACAGAAGGGGCACTTCTTTCTTAAGGGTTTGAACGAAATCGTGGATATCTTTTTGGAATTTTTTCCCCAGCCCTGCCTTGAATCTGATTAGAACAGGGGCTTCCGGGTTTTTAAAGTTGTTTACATAACAAAGGTCATCCGGGACTTTTCCCGTCTTTTCCGAGATCTCCTTCAGGAGCCTACGCACAGTGGATAACCTTCCGGTACCCGCGACTCCGGTTACAAATATATTGTATCCCTCTCTGTTCATGCCTGCTCCGAAGCGAAACGCCTCTACACCCCGATTTTGGCCGATAATCTCTTTTAATGGCTTGAGGTCTTCAGTGTTTTTAAAAGGAAGGGTACTTGGATCTAGCCTCCATCTCAGGTCATCAGCAGCTACTTCTTTGCCTGTTTTCTTTCTAGGCATATACAACCTCCCGGGTTAGACTGTTTATTCATCTTCGCCAGAATACCACGCCGCTTGTCGAAGATGCCGGCTATCAGGGCGGCGGGGAGCATCATTTTCTTTAATTACAAACAAGTTATTACCTAAAGGGATATGCCCCCGAGGGTTTAAACAAAAACTCACGATACTTTTACCTTTATTTTCTTGGTTTTTTCAGGAGGGCATTTAGGCATAGTGATCTTTAATATCCCCTTTTTGAAAGTAGCTTTAACATCATCTATACCTACTTTGCAGGGGAGTTGTATCGTGCGGGAGAAGGATCTGTATATTCTCTCCTGTTTTATCTCACCCTTGATGGTAAGCACGGTGTCGAGGATATCAATATCCAGGGCCTTCGGGTCGGCCGCCGGAATCTCAGCAGTGAGAATGAGATTTTTGTCGGTCTCTGTTAAATCAAAAAAAGGTATTCTTCCGGTTACGCCGGATATTAGTGTGGGGCCGAATTCTCCCCACATCCTCTCCAAAAGGCGGTCCATATCTCTCCGCAATCTATTGATGCGTTCGTTTTTCCATAGTATCAAGCCTTGCATTACAATTTCTCCTTTTTCCAGTATGGATTTACAAGGTCTTCAAAGATAGTCAATGAGGCTTCAGAGCCATGACCGGCAGCCGTCACGATCTGTTTATAGCCTCCTTCCACATCACCCGCAGAATAGATGCCCTGGATGCTGGTCCTGTGTCTGGAGTCGTGTTTTATATAGCCGTCGGATGTGATTTCCAGTCCTATTTTCTTTGCGAGCTCCGCAGAAGGACTGTAGCCGATGGCGATAAATACCCCGTCCGCGGATATTGTTGAGGTTTCCCCTGTCTGATTGTCGAGTAGTTCCACTTCCTCGACCCTGTCCTTCCCCTTGATCTCTACAATCTCCCTATTAAAAAGGACCTTGACGTTACTGGTTGACAGGCTTTTTGTGAGATGTTCCTGTGCCCGTAGTGTATCTCTTCTATGCACGATGGTTACGTCCACGCCTATATTATTAAGGTGCAGGGCTTCTGTAACCGCGCTGTCTCCACCTCCCGCCATGATCACCTTCTTTTCCTTAAACAAAGGGCCGTCGCAGGTGCTGCAATAGCTAACGCCATGGCCCGAGAGACGGGATTCGCCCGGTACATTCAGATGTTTGTACTTGGCGCCGGTGGCCAGGAGAAGGGCCCTTGAATTAAAACGCCGCCTGTTCGTTAATACCTTAATAGTATCACCGGGTTCAATTCCTATGACTTCTTCACCGGGAAAGACATTTACATATTCCAGTGCATGGGTAACCATGAGGTCAACAAGGGCCTTTCCTCCTATCTGGGTAATGCCAGGGTAGTTTTCAACCACAGGTGTATTGGCAACCTGGCCGCCAAGGATATTCCGCTCTATGATTACTGTTTTAAGGCCACTTCTTGCCCCATAAATGCCCGCTGTCAGGCCGGCAGGCCCTCCGCCCACTATAAGAAGATCCGCAGTAACCTCTTGGGCATCGCTGTCCGGTATAAAAAAACTCTGTTGCTCCATCTTTTCCAGGGATAACATAAATAGGTCTTCTGTCTGAGCGCCCATGGCTATAAGTTTTTCGTTGGCATAAACCTGTGGAACGCTCTGTGCGGAGTATTTTTCCGCCAGCTGGGGGTTGGCCTGTATATCAATTATCTCCAGGGTAATCAGTTCCGGTTTTTCAATGGCAGCCTTCAGGGCGTTGACCGCTTGCTGCGGACAGTAAGGACAGGTAGTGCTGACAAATACCTTTATATCACGTGGACCCTTCATCTTATTCAGTATCTTTTTTGCCTGGTCCCCTAAATTGGTCTCTCCATAACCGATCATTATTAGGGCTTCCACAAAGGTCCGGGCCTCTTCTCCCAGCGGGGCTCCATACCATCTCACCTTGTAATGTTCGGGATCAAACACCAAGGTGGGGGAGTAATCTGCGTTCCATTTGCGGGCCTCCTTATGGGCAAGGTCGAATTCATGCAGGATTATTTTCGGGCTTAACTCTCTCAGGGCACGGATGATTTGCCTTGTTCCCTGGTTGAAGGGTTCATTACTGCCCGGAGCGGTGAATAGGAGCAGGGGTATCTCGTTAGGGAATTTCTCAAAAACAGGCCGTAGCTGGGCCATAACATCTTCCAATCCTTGTTGTTGACTATCTTCTTGTTTGGTTTCGCCTCCAAACATCTATGCCCCCTTATGTCTGTTCAAAAGATACTTTTCTTAATCATATTCATATTATCATTTATGGTTTTGTGGTTCCAGATAAATTTATATCCGCTTTCAGACCGGAAGATTTAGCCCGCCAAGCGGATCTTTTTGGTCCTTGAATTGGCATCTTCGGCCTGTGCTTGGGAAGTGCCTATCTTGATGCGGCTCGATTTTGCAACCCTGGAACCTATTCCCTTTATATAATAATTAGATTAATTCTTTATTATTCCTCTTGCCAAAAGGTCAACCCGCTTCAGCAAAGTGGGAATTCGGTAAGGTCCGCGCATCATCCTGATCCTCTCTGATGCGCTTAGAATATCTATTCCGGCAGAGGTGATGTACAGAGGATTTTTACTCCTTCCCCGGTAGACCTCTGAGGCTGATGAACCCTCAAA
This sequence comes from uncultured Desulfobacteraceae bacterium, assembly GCA_964418945.1. Taxonomy (GTDB): domain Bacteria; phylum Desulfobacterota; class DSM-4660; order Desulfatiglandales; family HGW-15; genus CAYUYB01. The sequence goes on along the minus strand of CAYQNR010000020.1, from coordinate 23,364 downwards.
CCTGGATTTAGCCACCCCGATTACGGCTACCTTGCCTTCAAGATGATCAAAGAGGATACGCCCGAGTCCCGGCCTGTTCCCGAGCATCACATAACCGTCAACAACTATTTCATCCGGGGGGTCTTTAATTTGCTGAAGCAATGTGAGAATACATGGGAGCTCACGTCTATAGAATTGCCCCGGAAGGTACGGCGCCGCTCCGGGCAGGGATTGGGTGTATGCTGTTAAAGGTTCCGGATCCCGATAATCCGAGAATAGCAGAGCTGCAGCCGATGCGCAGTCATCCCCCAGGTAATGTACATCAAAGGCCGCGATCATAACCTTAAGCCTTTCCTAAGGGGTGGTGAGTGGTAACAGGATAGGAGTCATGTTTTTTGGGATATAGGATTGAAGTCTTTACTCATTAGTTATGTTTTCAGGAACCGGTCTGATTCTTGGGCAGGGGCTGACCCCGTACTAATCTTAATCAAAAGCCATATCAGTCTTCCATACCTCCCAGACTTTTCCCACCAGGTCCGGTCCCGGTTTAAGGGTCGGTTTGCCCGGCCTCCATCCGGATGGTGTGGCTTCCGAGCCCTTGCTTTTCCTGACAACCTGAAAAGCCTGGATCTGTCTCAGGCTTTCGTTTACATTCCTTCCGACAGGAGGCGTTAGAACCTCAAATCCCTGGATGATGCCATCAGGGTCGATAATAAACCTGCCCCTGGTTTCCGCTCCTGCGTTTTCATCATACACTCCGAATGCAGTGCCCACTTTACCTCCGGTGTCTGATAACATGGGGAAGGGAATACCGCCTGAGACCATCTTTGACAGCTCATGATCATTCCACATCTTATGGACGTATATACTGTCAATGCTCATAGATAATATCTCAACACCCAGCTTTTGAAATTCAGGAAATTTTTCAGCAACTGCTGAAATCTCTGTTGCTCAGACAAAGGTGAAATCACCCGGATAAAAGCACAGGACAACCCACTTTCCCAGGTACTCAGACAGTTTAGTACCCACGAATTTCCCTTTATGGTATGCAGGTGCAGTGAAATCAGGTGCTTTTATTCCTACTTTTATCATGGTTTTAGCCTCCTTGGTTACAGTTTCCTCTTTAGCTGGTTTTTCTTCACTTGATTCTCCCACCGGCCCTCCGGTCGGCCTCGCGCAACCTACCTTTAATTCCTCGGGCATAGGCAAACCTCCTTATTGTTTAACAAAAAGACAGAAGCCTTCCAGTTGAATAAGTATAATACATAATGATTGACTTTTTTGTCCCCGGATATTGGATGTTATAGGTTAAATTAGAAATTGATTTTTGGCTATTGATGAAATAAAGGGTTGTTTGAAAAATAGGTCTATTTCCGTTTAAGAATTTGATTTATTCTCGGTTAGTCTGTGCTTTTGACATATTATTCTTTGGATATAAGGGTATCAGAGTATATATATTGGTGTCAATTTATTTATTATCCCTTGAATATGGGGCAATTTGAGTTTTATTAAGTCATCTCTTGACTCCTATTCAGATTGTTCCTAGTCTTTGACCTGATATTAATAGAAAGGGAAAGCAGCATATTCTTGTATGCTCTAGACGATTATGGACAGACATCTAAACAGAGATAGTGCGGAGAAGATCCTGGCAAAAAAGCGGAAACTGCTGGGCCGTGGGCTTTCTTATTCCGAAAAGATATTGTTTTTGCACGAGGCGGGGAGGCCGGGAGAAAAGGCCTTAATTGCCGGAAGGGATCAGATAAGGCTTTACCCGGACCGGGTAGCCATGCAGGACGCCACAGCCCAGATGGCAATGCTCCAGTTCATGCAAGCGCAGCGGGAAAGAACAAGGGTGGAGGCGACTATCCATTGCGATCATCTAATTACAGCTGATGAGGGGGCCCCCGTTGATGTGGAAAAGGCGGAAGGGTCTAACCGAGAGATCTATGACTTCCTTTCGTCATCTGCAGCCAAATACGGTATGGGGTTCTGGGGACCCGGATCAGGGATTATACATCAGGTACTCCTTGAGAATTACGCGGCTCCGGGTGGTCTTATGATAGGCACCGATTCCCACACCCCCAATGCCGGGGGGCTGGGCATGCTTGCCGTGGGGGTGGGAGGCGCTGATGCGGCCGAGGTTATGGCAGGGCTCCACTGGGAGATTCCCTTTCCTGTCCTGGTCGGGGTAAGGCTTTCGGGAAGACTTAGGGGTTGGGCCTCGGCAAAGGATGTTATATTTGAGATGCTCAAAAGGTTCGGCGTAAGGGGAGGAACTGGCAGGATCTTTGAATACTACGGTGAAGGCGCGGAAGGCCTTTCTGTTACCCAGAAGGCCACTATTACCAACATGGGGGCTGAAATGGGGACAACCTCTTCCGTGTTTGTTTATGACGAGTCCATGGACGCATATTTAAGGAATGTGGGAAGGATTGAAGACGCTGACTACGCGAAGACTTGTGCTGAAATCCTTACTCAGGATGAGATCTGCGCAAGGGAGCCCGGAAAGGTATTTCATGAGGTGGTGGAGATTGATCTGAGTGTTATAGAGCCAACACACGCAGGGCCTTTTACCCCTGATCGCATCACCAGGGTAAAGGACTTCAATGAGGTCGCCGTCCGGGAAGGTTGGCCCTCTGAAATCTCGGCCGTACTCCTGGGTTCATGCACAAATTCATCCTACTCAGACCTTTATGCGGCAGCCCAGGTGGTGGAAGAGGCTGGGAATCACGGTTTAAGGGCTAAAGCTCCCTTCCTGTTATCTCCGGGATCCACGCGGATCTATGAAACCATCAAGAGAGACGGGATTCTGGACAGTTTGGTAAAGGCCGGAGCGGTCATCCTTTCCTCGGCCTGCGGCCCTTGCATCGGCCAATGGCATAGAAAAGATATCAAAACTGGTGTGCCTAATGTTATATTTACCACATTTAACAGAAACTTCAGGGCAAGGAATGACGGGAACCCGGAGACCAGAGCATTTTTGACCTCTCCGGCTGTCGCTGCAGCCCTGGCAATAGCAGGCAATACGGGATTCAATCCTGAGACCGATACGTTAGAGGGAGCAGACGGTATGGAATTCAGGTTTTCAGCCCCTCAATCTCCCCCCTTTTCGGAGGAGGGTCTTTCGAGTTTCCGGGGAAAGTTTATCCCTCCGGCCGAAGACAGTGTAGAGATAGAAGTCAAGATAGAGCCACAATCCGAACGCATCGAGCTCCTCCCGGTATTTGAGAGGTGGGATGGAAAGGATTTTCTTGAATTGCCCATCCTTGTAAAGACCCGGGGGAAGACAACCACGGACCACATATCCCCCGGCGGCAAATGGCTGAAGTACAGAGGGCATATTACCCATATATCTAAAAACCTCCTGGAGGGCGCATTAAACGCCTTCAGCGGTGAAAGGGGGAGGGGTACCAATGTTATAACGGGAGAAAGCGGGGTCAAATTTTTTAGGCTGGCGAAGTATTATAATGAGAATACAGGGGGGTTCGTAATCATAGGGGATGAAAATTACGGCGAAGGTTCCAGCAGGGAGCATGCTGCTATGAGCCCCAGGTTTATGGGGGCAAAGGCTGTAATCGCCAGATCATTTGCCAGGATACATGAAGCAAACCTGAAAAAACAGGGCATACTGGCTTTGACATTCGCTTATCACCAAGATTATGACCGCATTGAAGAGCACGACCGGGTAAGCATAGTTAATATCGCGGGTCTCACGCCGGGGAAACCTGTTAAGGCCGTCATCAAAAAAAGAGACGGCTCCACCTATGAAGTAATGCTTTATCATGCCCTGACAGGGGAGCAGATCGAGTGGTTTAAGGCGGGGTCGGCATTAAACGCGATTACATAGAAAAGACTAACCACACACAGGAAATGCAGCAGATGGCGCAGGCGGGTACGCTGAGCCCGCGGTCGTTTACCATAGCCACCTACGCACTGTGCAGCTTTGCCAATTTCGGTAGCCTGGCGATATTGATAGGGGGCATAGGAGGCCTTGCACCGGAAAGAAAATCCGAAGTGGCGCGGTTTGGTTTAAGGGCCCTGCTAGCGGGGTTCCTGGCGGGTTTGATGACGGCGGCGGTTGCGGGGATTCTTGTTCGGTAGGCCGTCGCTCTTTCCCAATATCTCGTCGATCTCTTTCTCGGATAACAGTTTAGACTCTTTAGCAGTCTCTCTAATGGTCTTTCCTGTGCGGTGGGCTTCTTTAGCTATTTCCGCGGCCCTGTCATAGCCTATTTGAGGCACCAGGGCGGTGGCCAGGGAAAGGCTTTTCTCCACATCGGAAGCGCATTTTTCTTTGTTAACAATAATCCCGCTTATACATTTCTCCCCAAGGGCTGTGCAGGAGGAGGCCAGGAGTCGGATCGACTGCAATAGATTATAGGCTATCAAAGGCATGGTGACATTGAGCTCAAAATTGCCTGCCTGTCCCCCGAAGGTAATGGCGCAGTCATTACCGATGACCTGTCCCGCTGCCTGTATAACCGCTTCAGGGATAACCGGATTGATCTTCCCGGGCATAATGGAGGATCCCGGTTGCAGGTCAGGGATGGTTATCTCTCCCAGCCCGCACCTGGGACCTGAAGCAAGCCACCTGATGTCATTGGCTATCTTTATTATGCTGACAGCGAAGGTCTTGAGGACGCCGCTGGTTTCGACTGCGGCATCACGAGCGGCCTGGGCTTCAAAATGATTCCGGGCCTCTCGCAGATTACAGCCGATCTCTTGAGATATGGCTTCTATTACCCTGCCCGCGAAATCAGGGTGAGCGTTTACGCCTGTGCCCACCGCCGTGCCTCCGAGGGCTAGTTCTCTGAGCCTGTCTTCCACTGACTTGATTCTTTCAATCCCTATTTCCACCTGAGCAGCATAACCGGTAAAGATCTGCCCGAGGCTTACGGGAAGGGCGTCCTGCAGATGGGTCCTGGCAATCTTTGCAACGTCTTTGAATTCATCAGATTTGTCTTGGAGTGTTTTATGCAGGATTCCCATGGCCGGGAGGAGACGGTCTTCAATCTCCATCAGCGAGGCTATGTGTATGGCGGTAGGTATTACGTCATTGCTGGATTGGCCCTTGTTTACATGGTCGTTGGGATGGACCGGGGACTTCCCGCCACGACTGCCCGTCAACAGTTCATTAGCCCTTCCCGCAATAATCTCATTGGTGTTCATGTTGGTGGATGTTCCGGAACCCGTCTGAAAGACGTCCACCACAAACTGATCATTGAATTTGCCGTCAATCATTTCATCGGAGGCTGCGATAATAGCCTTTGCCGTTTCAGATTCAATTAGGCCCAGATCAAGATTCACTATGGCGGCATGCTTTTTTATAAGGCCGAGGGCCTTGTAGAAAACCGAAGGGAAACGCAGGTCACTTATAAGAAAATTGTTCTTCGCCCTCTGGGTCTGTGCGCCGTAATAGGCTTCTTCAGGAACTCCCACTTTTCCCATGCTGTCCTGTTCTTCTCTAAATGGCATGGTCATTCTCCTTTGCTGGTGCTCATAAGTCCCAATAGTAGCATTTATGGCTCTTCTCCCCATTAATGGGGAGAAGCACAAGGATTCGGTGATCCTAATCAATCTTATGGGGCGGTCGCCTCTCGGGAACGTATACCCGGGGTGTTTTCCCCTCGTTCCATTCTTTTGAGACATAGAGATTACAATAACAGCTACCATATTCCCTTATGTCTGGCTCTCTATAGACACAGGGGCAGATGATATCCTTATCTTTTTCCCGATCCCCTGATGATAGCCTGCATGGACAGGACATATATCCGTAGCGCTCTTTATTTACTATAAGGGCCTCCAGAAGTTCATACACCCTCTCCCTATCATTATTAAAAAAGAAACCTTTAGGCTCCTGAACACTTTTTAACGTTTCATATAGTTCTTGTACTTTGGTCATAACCCCAGAGCCTCCTTTATCTCGTGTTCTTTGTATCCTACGATGACCCTATCGCCAATAATAATAGTGGGGAAGGAGCAGGCCGGATTAAACTTTTTCACGTCTTCCAGGATAGCCCTCCTTTCATCTCCCTGAAGCAGGTCCACATCCGTAAAATCGTATTGCACTTCACATTCATTGAGTAATCTTTTTGTGGCCTTGCAATGGCTGCATGTACTTAAGGAATAGAGCTTTACCTTCTTATCCTCTGACATTCACTACCTCCTATTTGATGGTTGATTCTTTATATCCATACGAATCTTCATCCAGTCAATCATATCCTGTATGTTTTTTGACATATACCACCTGCCGTTGGCGAACGCTCCATAGTCTGCGCCCGCCATGGCCGACGCGAACCTTGTGGAATTGGCGTAAAAAAGCCACTGCTCAACCCATTTCTTCTCTATTGCCTCATTGAAGATTCCGTCATTATCTGCGGGGCCTTCTGCCAACCCCTGGTCCCAGGCGGAGATAAGGATTCTTGTGGCGGTCAGAGTCATTTCATTGGTAGTTTTTACCGTATTCTCAAAACGATCGAAATGGCCGTCAACCCACCCCCTGCTATGGCAGGAAAGACAGACCGATTGCATTGCATTCAATCTCTTTTCCTGTTCAGGTTTGTCAATAAGATATTCCGTGACCGGTTCTCCTGTCAATTCTGTTGGAAGAGGTAACCCCGCCTTATTCTTAATGACAGTGGTATCAGGAGTCCTGGGATGGACATGGGCATAAATCAATCCGAATATCCTGAGATAAAGGCGGTCATTCATCTGGTGGGTACGTGGGGATACGACATCACCATCTGCATTAATAAGAAGGCTGGCATGACAGGCAGCGCAGGTAGGAGCGGTAAAATCCTTACCCACCGTCCATGGGACCGCCTTAAAATCCCATTCCTCCCCGTTTGATGAATAGATATTTCCGTGCTTGCTAACATTATAGACTCCGTATGCGGGTACGTCAGGGCCCTTATGACACTCGGAGCATGTGGCGGGTTTTCTGGCCATTTCAATATCAAACCGGTGACGGGTATGACAGGATGAGCACGATCCCCTGGTTCCGTCAGGGTTTATTCTGCCCACCCCCTGGTTGGGCCATCCAGAAAGCACTGGGAATATCATTTCTCCGTAATCAGTGGAAACGGTCTTCATTCCTTCCATCCGGAGTTTTGTTCCGTGACAATAAAGACATGAGTCGGCATTAGTGTCAGGATCAGGCGGGCTATGGGTAATCTCAATTTCCTCAAAGGTGTCTATCCCGTTGATTGAATCTGCAAGTGAAAGATACAGGCTGTTTTCCTGTAGGTTTCCGTAGGCATGGGACATCAGGTTGTCTTTATACTGATCAACCTCCACAGGATGGCACTGGGAGCAGTCCGCAGGGGTCACTACCGCATGAACCTGATAATCTAGGTGATCAAAACTGTCACTGTGTTGATCCGGATTCATAGTGTGGCACTCTGCGCATCCGACTGCGTATCCGGCAAATTCTTCGGGGACCTGATTTACTGATATCAATCTCGCGAGTTCAGATTTGACCAGGGCCTGAGCAGGGGTCGTATTAGCATGGGAGCTTTGTTCCCAGTCTTCCACAATGCCGGGGTGCAGGTAGACATGACACTCTAAACACATTTCACTGTCTCCACTCAGAGGTGCGCTTCCTCCAAATGATAGGCCTGAAAAGATCGCAAACAACAGGAAAAGCAAGATAGTACCTGTTATGGGATAGAATCTTTTCATTTTATGCTCTCCTTTCAATAACCGTCTTTTTTCAAGACCTGATCGATTCATGTCCCCCTGTCACAACCTTTCCCCAGCGGTATTATTTCCTCCAGAGTAATACAGCCTGCAGGAAAAAGGCATATTCCCTCCACTACAGCATCCTCTATTCAGGGAGCAAACCTGCAATTTTTCGGGCAAGCTCACGGCAGGCTTCAATCCCTACCTCGGCGGGCACATATTGCACCTTTATGCCGGGATCAGGGACCTGAAATTTCATCTCCTCCAGTTCCTTGTTGATAAGATTAACAGCCTCGCCACTCCAGCCGTAAGAACCGAACGCCGCCGCGATCTTGTTTTTTGGTTTAAGCCCTTTCATATAGGTCAAGAAATCGCTTACGGTGGGAAAAATGCCGTTGTTCAGGGTGGGAGATCCTACAAAGATTGCACCGGCATCGAGAACCTCCGTTATAATGTCGCTCCTGTGCCATTTCCGCAGGTGCATGGGTCTGGCGTTGACACCCTCCTGTCCCAGGCCTTCCACTATGGTTTCGGCCATCTTTTCGGTACTGTGCCACATAGTGTCATAGACAACCAGGGCCTTTCTTTCGGGTTTCTGCCTGCTCCATTCTATATAGGCGTTTATAATCTTCCCGGGATCCTTTCTCCATATTATACCGTGATCAGGACAGATCATGTCCAGTTCAAGTTTCATATCCGTAACATTATCCACGAGCTTGAGTACCAGGGGGGAATAGGGCATAAGGATATTGGCAAAGTATTTCCGGGCATGGGGCATTATGGCCTCATTGATCCGGTCGTCAAACAACTCCAGTCCCGCGTAATGCTGGCCGAAGGCGTCACTTGAAAAAAGGATCTTGTCTTCGACAGCGTATGTAAACATACTGTCGGGCCAGTGAAGCATCCTTGTCTCCAAGAAGGTCAGTGTCCTTTTCCCCAGGCTGAGTTTACCGCCGTTCTCAACAGGTTGATAGTTCCATTTTTGGGGAAAATGCATTGAAAGGTTCTTATGCCCTACCATAGAGCAATAGAGAGTTTTCTCCTCTCCCACTCTATGCATGACCCTGGGGAGTCCTCCCGAATGGTCCATCTCAGTGTGGTTGCTGATGACGTAGTCTATTTTACGGGGATCGATTATCTGGCTGATGTTATGGAGCAGGTCGTCGGCAAATTCCTTTTTCACGGTATCGATGAGTGTAACTTTGTCATCCATAATAAGGTAGGCATTATAAGTGGTACCATAATCAGTGGAATAACCGTGAAAATCTCTGATATTCCAATCGATTACTCCTACCGAGAAAATCCCCTTTGCTATTTCCACGGGTTGCATAAGCTCTCCTCTCTCCCTTGCAGGAAGATCATCAGGCTATAGCTACAGACTATTATTGGGCCTTTAGGATTAAACCCTTCGGCTGCAGCCAGAAATTGCCGTGATTAGCTATCAGGCCTTCTCGAACTGGTCTTTTGTAGCCCCGCAGACAGGGCATACCCAGTCTTCTGGTAGATCATCAAATGAAGTACCAGGTTCTATTCCGTTATCAGGGTCTCCCTCCTCGGGATCATACACATAACCGCATACGGTGCACTCGTATTTATCCATAGTATCATCCTCCTCAATAGTATACTCTAACAGATAATATGTAGATACGGACACAATATCAAATGTTTTTTGTCTCTCTAGGCAGCTTCGAGCTGCTGACTGTCGTGCTTAAGGTTTTTCAGCTCGTTGAATCCGGGGGAAGGCAAATTCTATGCCTTCCACAATCCGTGAATATTGCAGTATTCCCTGGCGGTGATCTGCTCTGCGTCAATCCTGAAAATCGCTTCGGGTGTCTCACCGGGTTTTAAAAACTGACGGTAGGCCTTTCCGTCAGCCATAATCTCTACCCATTCGATGTAATGCTTTTCTTCCATGGGATGGGCCACACTTCCGACCCTCACCTTAAAGCCGTCAGGGATCTTTTCCACAACCGGCACATGTTTTTCCTTTGCAGCGTCCACGGTGTTCTCTTTGAAGAGTTTCATGGGTTGACCGCAGCAGACCAATTCGCCTTTGCCGCCGTGAAGTACCTCTACTATATTGCCGCATACTTCGCATTTATAGATCTCCAATTTCTCCGCCATTGTTACCTCCTTTTTGATCCTGTTGTTTACTAAACGATGTAAATTCTATAATGACAATTCCTTGTCCCCCAGACGTCAGGCCTATCCTGGCGCAGAATTAATAGTTTTCGCCCAGAAGTTCAAAATGGTCCCGCGGATGGGCACACGCAGGACATTCTTCCGGGGCCTCTGTTCCTGTGTGAAGGTAACCGCAGTTTCTGCATCTCCATACCACTTCTTTTTCTCTTTTGAATACCCGACCTGCCTCAATGTTGGCGGCAAGGGCATTGTAACGCTTTTCGTGCTGTTTCTCGGCAATCGCTATACTCCTTAAAGCCGAGGCGATCTCTTCAAAACCCTCTTCATCGGCGGTCTTTGCGAAATCCGGATACATCTCTACATGCTCGTACCTTTCTCCGGCCGCGGCGGCTTTTAGGTTTTCCAGGGTAGTTCCTATAACCCCTGCCGGAAAGGCGGCTGATATTTCTACTTCTCCGCCTTCGAGGAACTTGAAGAGTCTTTTGGCGTGCTCTTTCTCCTGGTTCGCTGTTTCTTCAAATATGGAAGAGATCTGCACAAACCCTTCGTTTTTTGCCTGACTGGCAAAATAGGTATAACGGTTTCGGGCCTGGGATTCTCCGGCAAAGGCGGTCAGTAGATTTTTTTCTGTCTGGGTCCCTTTTACACTACTCATAACCTTCCTCCTTTAATTCATTGTTGTTAGAGATCAAGCATTCTATTGAACAGATCGAGGGTCTTAAAGTCCGGAATGACTTAGAAAGCTCTTATGCAAAGGTTTTCAGCCTTTATGGAATGGGTTAATATATCACTGATAAAGGTTATATAAAATGGACAGCATGAAGAAGAGAAACAAATTATTAATTCTGCGATGTATGGTGAAAATCCTTTCCCCCGATATGCTTCTCGGGGGTGGGATTGTTTTTGCCAAACAAACATTTATGATTCAAGATATATATCTATATATCATGATAAATCAGGGAAGTCTACAAGGAATCGATACGGGCTACCGAGACTTTGTTCATCATGAATGTTACCGTAATAGCCGCTAAAGGTGTCAACCAGGTAAAAGAATACCTACAAGCCCTGATCTATTTTGAGGCGTTATTATCATGGAGAATATATCCTATAATTGCATTTAATAAGTTCATAACATTGTTATGCGGGCCGGTCAAATCTAATGACCTATTCCCTGATCCAGGACCAAAGCCGGACGCCTTCTGGCTAAAGAAGTACTGTTAAAGTAAAATTAAATATTTAGGATCATCCGGCAAATGAGTGCGCTTAATGATAAAACTATAGCAAGATTGGTGATGTTCGGCCCATGGGGATCTCTTTGCAGCGGCGAAAAGGTTAGAAGCAAGATAATAGCATAAGGTGCCTGCCAGGCGGGCGGGTAACTTTTGAGATGATAGCCGGACTTCCGGTCCTGGTATATTATTCCAATAGCCCGCCGCCCGCCTCCCCCGGCTTAGTGCATGCGCCTTGCACATAAACAAGTTCGCCTGTCGCAAAGAGAGACCCATGGGCCGAACCTACTATTCATATAAAGTTCTTTCCGCACTCATTAGCTGTATGAACCAATATTTATGACAAAAACAGCATAAAGTGATAATTATCATGAAAGCGCACTCTTCACGTGCTGCTCTATTTCCTGTCTGGGGAGGGCGCCTATCAGCTTATCGATCTGCCTCCCGTTCTTGAAGATCAACATGGCGGGGATACTCTGGATACCATATTGTGAGGAAGTTATTGGATTTTCGTCCACATTGAGTTTGGCGATCTTGATACGTCCCTGATACTCCGAGGCAAGTTGATCCAGCACCGGTGCCACCATATGACATGGCCCACACCAGGGAGCCCAGCAGTCCACAAGAACCGGTTCCGGCCAGGATAGAACTTCTTCATTAAATGTTTGATCGGTTACAGTTACAGGGACGTTTAGCGACCGTGCATTGAGTGGAGACTTGCACTTTCCGCATATGGGCCTTTCATGGATCCTGCTCTTGGGGATTCGATTTTTTGCCCCGCAGCTGTTACATTTTATTATTATATGTTCTCGGCTCATTTTTATGGATTTGGTCTTCTAAAGACGAGGGTCTATATTCCCGGGACCTCCGCATTCGGGGATGTAACAGGTAACGTTCTTGAAGTCACATTGTTCCTTGCAATTCGGGCACACACAAATGTCTCTGGTTTGTCTTCCATGGCTATATCTCCTTAGAGATTTCTGTTTTTACGTGGTTAAAAAATCTTTTATTAATAGATTAACAGAACAAATAGTAATATGCAATTCTAATAAGGCCGGCCTTGACATTTGACATTTCGTCGGCCATAGAAGTGGAAGTGATACTTTGAAGAGATCAGAGTTATATGATACATGAGGGGAGATGCAAGGGACTTTATTGGCCGGGATTGTCATGGCAACACGGGTGGAAGCAGGGCCTCTTATCGAGCTTTTTGATCTAAAGGAGATAGAGAGCCGACCTTTCCCCATATATGGTGGTAAAGGACTCGTTCTGGCTGTTTCCGGCACAGGCAAGGCCAATGCGGCCATGGTAACCGCGTATATGTGCGTCAAGTTTTACCCTGAATGGGTTTTGAATCTAGGCGCAGCCGGGGCTACACAGGAATCAACAGAAATAGGTGGCATATTTCACATAGAAAAGACAATTGAACCGGACCGTCTGCATTTTCAATCGAAGAGGCCCTATGTCCAGATCCCAGAGATGCTGCCGGGATTCCAAAACGCGGTTCTCGCCACCCTGGATAAACCGGTAACCGAGGTTAAGACCTTTGAAGAGCTGGCTGCCGTGGCCGATCTGGTAGATATGGAGGGGGCATCTGTGCTTCAGACCTGTAGACGGCTGGACAAAAGGTGCCTGCTGTTCAAATTCGTCAGCGACACGCCGTTCCACGCGGGTCGGGGAGAGATGATCATTGATAATATCAATCATTATGGCGGGACCTTTTGTGACTTTATCTTCAATACGGTAATCCCAGTGCTTAGGGATGTTTAATCATGCCTGCCGGGCTGAGTCTTCGGACCATCCGTTTTGATAGGGAATTCATAGGACCCGGCACAGGGATTCCTTATTGTTCTTGTTTGATTCCTGACTGCCTAAGGAGATTTATTCTTGGATAAGATTATTCTGGTTTCTAAAATAAGACATTTATGATATGTTGTTAAAAAATTATAGGCGGGTTTGTTTTTGTTCCAATCAATACTGGGGAGGTTGATATGTTTGATTCAGCTGAACTCGGACAGAGAATTGACAAAGAGACCTATGAAAAGGAGGTTCCCCAATTACGGGAAGATCTGCTGAACGCACAGTTTGATCTGGCCGAATCCTCTGCGTTTCCGGTCATTATCCTGGTGGGTGGCGTGGATGGCGCGGGCAAAGGGGAAACCGTGAACCTCCTCAACGAATGGATGGATCCCCGCTATATCCAGGTCCATGCCATGGGGGAACCCACTCCGGAGGAACAGGAACGTCCTCCCATGTGGCGTTTCTGGCGGGCACTGCCGCCCAAGGGCAAAATCGGGATCTTCTTCGGCTCCTGGTACACCGATCCGATCATAAATCGGGTAATGGGCAAGTCCAAAAAGGCGGAACTCAATCAAAGCATCGATGAGATAAACCGCTTTGAAAAGATGCTCACCGATGAAGGCGCTCATATCATCAAGTTCTGGTTCCACCTCTCTAAAAAGGTGCAAAAGAAACGTCTCAAGTCCCTGGAGAAGAATCCGAACACACGGTGGAGAGTAACCGATACGGACTGGGCACGTTTCAAGCTCTATGACAAGTTCCATCGGTGGTCGGAGCATACCTTGAGGGAAACCAGCACCGATATGTCCCCATGGCTTGTGGTAGAGGGAGCCGATGCACGCTACCGGAACCTGACGGTGGGTAAGATTCTGCTGGAATCGCTGCGAAAGAGGCTGGATCAGAGAAGTCCTCCGGAAACCATAGACAAAACCGCGGCGGCAGATCCCCATATCGACAATATCACTATAATAAAATCCCTGGATATGTCCCCGTCATTAACGAAGCGGGAATATAAAACCGAACTGCTGAAACTGCAGGGCCGTTTAAATCTTCTCTTGCGGCGCCCCAAATTCAAGAAGAATCTGTCGCTGGTAGTGGCTTATGAAGGTGTAGATGCGGGTGGAAAGGGAGGAAATATACGAAGGGTTACATCCGCGCTTGACGCCAGGTATTACAGTATTATCCCCATCGCGGCACCCACGGAGGAAGAAAGGGCTCAACCCTATTTATGGCGTTTTTGGCGACACATACCAAGCAAAGGTGAGGTGACCATCTTTGATCGTACATGGTATGGACGGGTACTTGTGGAGCGGGTGGAAGGCTTCTGTGCGAAGTCCGATTGGATGCGGGCCTTTGGTGAAATCGATGACTTTGAGGAACAACTGGTGCGAAATAACGTTCTGGTAGTCAAGTTCTGGCTGGCTATCAGCAAGGAGGAACAACTTAGGCGTTTCAAGGAACGGGAGCAGGTAGGTTTTAAACGTTTCAAGATCACGGAAGAAGACTGGCGTAACCGCGAGAAGTGGGACGAATATGAAAGGGCGGTTTGCGATATGATTGATCGCACAAGTACTGATATCGCTCCATGGACGATAGTGGAAGGTAATAGCAAATACTACGCGCGTATCAAGGTACTGAAGACACTGTGTGATACTGTGGAGGTCGCCCTATAGTTGGAAATAAGGCTATTTTAGTAGGTCAATTAGAAACGGCCTGTGTATCCGGCCATTAAAAAAGGAGGCAGAGATGAAACAGGATGACCTTACCAAAGTGAAGTATATAGGTGCCTCACGAATGAAATCCCTTAAGGATTTTGGGATTACTACCATCAAGCAACTGTATGAAGCGCCAACGGATGAACTGGCCAGGATACCGAACATAGGTGAATATTATGCGAAATTGATCAAGTCGGCTGTCAATGGTCTTTATCCTGAGACGCCAGAGGAATTGACATCAAAGACCGTTGTCCCAGCGGGCAAGGAATCCCCGGATATAAAAGAGAGTTTGAGCAAACAGATCAAGATCCTTACGAAGCGGTTAAAACAGACAGTAGAAGCCTTGGAGTCCAGGGAGAAAAAGAGACATCCGAAATTATATATGGGTTTTAAGAAAAGATCCGGAAGACTCATGAAGCATCTTGAAGAGTTGAACAAGGTACAGGGAGACCTTCCCGGCGAGATATCGAATAATATTATTAAGAAGGCCGATACCTTGAAAGCCGTATTAAAAAAGGCGGGTAAAGGATTTAAAAAGAAGAAATACGAGAAGATATCCCAAAGGATCCGATCACTTTCCAAATTCCTTAAAAAAAACGGCTTCTGAATTGCAGAAGAAAATCCTTGTACTGGGTGACATTCATGCCAATTATCCGGCCCTAAAAGCGGTAGAGGACTACGTCAGCTCATGCCGACTTGATTGGATTATCAACACGGGGGATCTCACGGTTTATAGCACCTTCCCCAATGAGACCATCCAATGGTTTCGAGAGAGGGAAAACAGCGTTTGCATATTAGGCAATACGGATCGGAAGGTTTTAAGGATCTCTAGGGGTAAAAGACTAAAGAAACCACGGAAAAGTGAAAAGCGGGTAATGTATTTCTGGACCTCCGAGACTTTGCTTCCTGAAAACCTATCATATCTGAAGACCTTGCCCAGACAGACCGGTTTCACAGCAGGACCTGTACGCATCGGTGTATTCCATGGCACTGTTCAAGATCCGGATGAGCTCTTGTTCCCTTCCTCTCCTGAAAGCCGGTTCGAGGAACTGGCAGAGGACTCCTCCTATCAGATTCAGGTAATGGGCAATTCCCATGTGCCCTATTATAAGATCATAAACAAGGTTCATTTCATTAATCCGGGTAGTGTAGGGCGGATGTTTGACGGTGATCCCCGGGCGTCTTTCGCGGTCCTGGAGATTTCTCGGGCAGGAATAGCAGTGGAACATTTTCGGGTCCCCTATCCAGTGGAAGCGGTGGTTGAGGGACTGAAAAAGCACCGGCTTCCTGATATCTACGCAAAGATGTTCCGGATAGGGAAGAAGTTGAATTGATGGTGGTGCCTTTTACCGGCTATCTCATGGGTCACAGACCCTAGCAGGTTACATGGATTAGGCCTATGGCATTTTCACTGGAGTTGTTCCAGATATGAACCGCCTGGGGTGTGGCCTTTGCCTTTACCCGACAGCCCTGTTTTTTAAGATATTTCTCTGCCTCATCAGACAATTCTACCAGACCGGAATGTCCGGTTCCGATGATCAGCAGCTGCGCACCTTTTTCATAAACATGCTTGGCTTCTATCAGGGAGATAGTATGAGAGGTGCCGTAGACCTTTTTTGAGAGCTTTTTCTTGCGTTTTTTAATTGAGCCGTCTAACCTCAGGATGACATCATGTCCGATTTCCTGTCCATCGATGGTTATGGAGCCGAAAGGTGCGGCATTAATCTGGGGCCGGGTGCCCTTGCTATCTGTTTTTCTTGTTTTTTCCGCGTCTTTTTTTTCTTTTCCCATACAGACATACTCCTTTTTAGCTTGTTTAAACCAATAGTGCCCCTGCGAGAGCGGGATCATGAAGTGTGCTTCTTAGGAAACTCGAAGAATCTCAGGCTGCCACAGTGTTCATGGGTCTTATTCCAACTGAAGACGTCAAGATCCACACAGAATAGGCCGCAGGTGGGGATATTGGCAGTACCCTGGTCGCTTACATAGTTGGCCAACTCGGTCAATCCCGGATTGTGCCCGATAAGCATGGCCTTTTGTACGGAATCTTTAATCTCTTTGATAATCTTGATTAAGACATCATCTCCGGCCATATAGAGTGCTTCCCTGTATTGAATCTTATCAAGAGGATAATCTATGGTGTCCGCGATGGCCCTTGCAGTCATGGCGGCCCTGGCTGCAGGGCTGGAAAGTATAAGGTCGGGCGCTACTTTCAGGTTATTAAGTATCTCCCTCATGGCCAGCAGGCTTTTGCGGCCGCGTTTGTTCAGGGGCCTTTCAAAATCGTCCAGTTCAGCATATTTCCAGCTTGATTTGGCATGTCTTACCAGATAGATGGTCTTCATGATCTACCTCCGCGGATTCTTGCTAATATCTACCACTTTGTATAGGGGTTTTTTACCAGGTTGGCATTGAAATATCGCGCGTCTCCGGTCACCTCTTGTCCTATCCAATCTGGTTTAGGGAATTCCTGATCTTCGCGATCCAATTCCACTTCCGCGACGACCAGCCCCTGATTTTCCCCGAAGAATTCATCGATTTCCCAGATAAAATCCCCTTGCTTTACCCTGTACCGGTTTTTCTCAATCAGGGGTTTCTCACAGAGAGCCAGTAGTTGTTCCCCGTCCCGGGAAGGTAACTCATATTCGAATTCCTGGCGAGTTGCTCCAAGGGAGATTCCCTTGATGGTGAGATAACACTTATTGCCCATAACGCGTACACGCACGGTCCTCTCTTTAGCAGTGTTTAAGTAACCCTGGCGACAGGTAATCCTGTTTTTCCTGGGCCAGTAACGACCTTTTAACAGAAACTTTCTCTCTATTTCCTTTGCCATGTCATCCTCATAAGGTATAGATCAACCTTCTGAGCAAACACCCTTCCTTCTGCCTGAACATGGTGGTTTTATTCGGGAAGGGGTTCTATGCCCAGAATTCGTTTTATTGCCAGCAGATAATTCACGTTTTCATATCCATGCAGTCCAAGCATCTCTTTGGTCTTTAATAATTCCTCTATATTCACCGACTCCACGGAGACGGTCTTAATTGCCGCGCTGTTGATGAGCAATTCGGCGATCTCGCTGACGCACCCATTGATAATATAGCCGAAACGCCGTTTAAATACCCTGGCTATAAATAATTCCGGATGAGGTCTAACGATCTCTTCAAGATATTGATCAAGGGTATATTCACTGCGCTTGAATTCAGGGATTGCTACGCCCAAGTGAGGAGACACCTCATTCCGGATAAACCCCATCTCCAGTGGGAATTCCAGCTTGGTTAGGGGACTCCATTGTTGAAGCCCTTTTTCTTCTTTCAGGAGAACCTTGATATCCAATGTATTATGGCGGATTTTTACATTATTTTTCCTGTTCCCCGCGGATACGATATAGATCTCCGAGCTCTCTCGGAAATTGTCTAATTCTGAAAATCTTCTAAGTCTTTCTTCAATAAGACCAAAATTCCGGGCAAACGCGCGAAACTCATAGCGTGGCAGGTTATTGTGCATGCCTTCTTTACCCTCCTTGCCACCTTTGATCGTTATCATTGACCCCCTGATCCGGGTTGTAGAACCTTAGTATCACACTATGGGGCGCTTGAAGAACATCATCTTATGGATGAGGGGCTTTCGGTTCTATGCGGTCCGTGGGCAGAGAGTATGCTTTTCTGGATCTTGGCCCACAGGTTTTCATAGGCCTTTGAAGCGGTTGATTGCGGAGAAAACGCCGCCACCGGCTCCCGGTAAATCCCCATTTTTTCTATCTGGGACAGATAGGGAATAAAGCTTCTCAGAACATTGTTGAAGTCTTTTGACACAGCGACCATGAGTTCCTTGTGCATCTTCTTGTGCAGATCGACCATGGAAAAAAAGGTATTGATCTTGCCCGTGTCATAACCCTTCTTTTTGCAGAAACAGAGCAATTGTTTGAATGTGCGAACGGAAAGGGTTGTTGGGATCATGGGGACAAGTATGTGATCAACCGCATGAAATATGTTTTCGGCCAGCAGGCTGATGGTGACCGGACAGTCCAGTATGATTATATCGTATTGGTCGTTGAATTGTCTTAGGATCTTTTTCAGCCTTTTTTTTGATCGCTTTAATTTGTCAAAAGTCACATCCAGATTGCGAAGAGAAAAATCCGACGGCAGCAAATCCAGATTTTCATAATCCGTGCCTTTAATATTCTTATAGGCCCGGTCGCCTCCTTTTATCAACACCTTTGCCCCGGATTTCAGGCCGGGTTTTACCCTGAAGTAGTAGGTCGCGGAACTTTGAGGATCCAGATCGCAGAGAAGGGTGCTGTTCCCTGTCCGGGCCGCCAGATAGGACAGGTTTACTGCCGCGGCAGTCTTACCGACTCCCCCTTTATTGCTGTATATTGCCAGTGTTCTCATGAAATGGCCTTTGGTGTTTGGCTGCGAAGAGCTCCTTGAATAATCTTTCGTTATCAGGCGACGTGAAATCGGTAAAGGTCTTTGCGGAGGAAGCTTTAAGCATGTCCCTTTCTCTTTCCAGGGCACTGATCAGGCTGCCGATTGCCATCAGAGTATTATTCAAACGCCCATTAGTTAGAGGCAGTTCACGAGCGATGTTTAAAGGATACTCTTCCTGGACTCGCAAATCATTAAACTCCCCCAGGTTGTCCTGCAGTTTTTTTAGTTGTGCAATCAGGGTCTTGATCTTTTTGGGAGGAAACAGGCTGGAAAAAAACTCCATCAGGTATCGCAATTTTTTACATTGGATTCTTAGAACATGGAGCTTTTTATCATCATTGTTTTTGAGGATCCGGTGGCCTGCCTTTATAACGCTTCGGTACTTCTTATGTATACTGTGGCGTGCCAGGTCGATAATGGGGACCCCGGCATTCTTTGCGTCTGCGGCAGCAGGCTGGGAGCTGTTTAAAAATGCCTCCCAATCCTTGATAATATTGGCGTATCGCGGCGATTTTAGCCCTTGAATAAAGGTCTGGAAGGCCTTTGATCTCTTTTTCCTTAGATATTCAAAGAGGGGATTGATATGGTCCCGCAGGGCAGGGGGGATCTTTGACTTATATTCATCCTTTTTGAGAAGGTATACATCCAGGTCCCGCAATTCATTGGACAGTTTGCCCACAAAAGAGAAATCTTTTTTGAAACGGGCGGTTACCTTGGAAGGAAACAGGTATTTGATCTGACTCAGAGCCGAGCGGGTCCTGCGGACAGCCACCCGGAAATCATGCACGAATTCGGTGTCCAGGTCCTTTTCAATCTCGGCCTCGTTTGTTCGTATTATCCCCAGTAAAGAAATCAGAATGCTTTTTGTGGCGTTGTCAGAGGGGGTGTCAGGATTGAGCTGTATATCTATCTTTGTTGAATAATCGCCCGGTCCCTTACCGGCGGCCTTTAGCCCCTTAAGATATATATCATCCTTGTCACTTGCTTCAAGCCCTGAATCTTTTAGTCTTCCGGCTATCTTTCGGGCATGTCCGGGGTATCCCCTAATGGGATTCACCCACACATAGTTCATGGGGGCAGCCTTGTGTTTCCCTGTTAAATAGCGAATCTCTTCGTGTACCAGTCGCAGGACTGTCTTTTCGTCTTGATTCAGAAGACTATAGGATGTTGATAGGGATTGCATTTCAAAAAGCTTCAAGAGGGCACGGGTCTCTATTATGGAAGTCAGGTGTTCTCTTAATCTGCTTTTGGGCAAATCCCGGATAAACACCGGCATAGAAGTGATGTGAATGCTGTAGATATTATTGTTTCTGGTTAATTGGCGAAGGCATAGTCTGCTGCCGGCTTGATAGAGCACAAGGGATTTATTAAATAGACGCCAGTCAAAGGTGTCATAAAAGCTGATCCTCTCGGATTCTTCCGGCCCTTTTTTGATTGAATACAGATCGTCCAACAGGCCGATTGATCTTTGGATATCGTAGCCAGCAAGCAGGCTGAATCTTGAATTATATCCCATGTTTTTCCGACTGTGCTTTTCTTTATATAGTAGCCAATTTGGTGTTTTGTCAGACCCTTACGAAAGCACTTGTCCTGCTATTGACCAGGTCTATGAATACCTGTTGAGCGGGACGAGGTTCCTCGCCTTCCAGAGGATGTCGATGGCTATAGCTGCCGTCGGGCTGCATATCCCAGGCCGAGCAGTTGTCGTTCTCATAAACAAGGAATATCTCCTCCAGTTCCTGTTTTATTTGTGGGTCCTCAACAGGCATTATGCTCTCCATGCGGCGGTCAAGATTTCGCCGCATCCAGTCGGCGGAGCCTATGAAGAATTCCGGTTCACCGCCGTTTTCAAAGCGATAGATGCGGCCGTGTTCTAGAAATCGGCCCAGTATACTGCATACACGGATATTCTCTGAAAGCCCCGGTACACCAGGCCGCAGGCAGCACATACCGCGCACATTAAGGCTGATGGGCACGCCCTCTTGGCTGGCGCGGTAGAGCTCTTTGATTATGCGATCGTCCTGGAGCTGATTCATCTTGGCCCTAATGCCCGAAGGCTGGCCTTCTTTACAATGTTTGATCTCTCGGCGGATCAATTCGGTAAACCGCTCATGCATGTTGTGGGGGGCTACAATCAGCTTGCTGTACCCTGGCGAAGGGATGGCGCCGGTAAGTTCGTTGAACATGGCAGCGACATTAGCGCCCAGTTCAGGGTCGCTGCTTAGAATGCCCAAGTCTTCATAAAGCCTGGCAGTGCCTGTATGGTAGTTGCCTGTCCCCACATGGACATAGCGGCGAATAGCTCCTTCCTCCTCACGGAGTACAAGGGCTAGTTTGACGTGGGTCTTAAGACGCTCCACACCATAGGCGACGTGTACACCCTCCTGCTCCAGGAGCTTGCACCAAGCGATATTAGGCGCTTCGTCGAATCGCGCGGTTATCTCCACCAGGACCGCTACTTGCTTACCCTGGCGTGCAGCTTCCACCAGCGCCTGGATGATAGGCGATTGGCTGCTGGTACGATATATGGTAATCTTAATGGCCAGTACCTGCGGGTCTACTGCCGCACATTGCAGCAAGCGCAATGTGGAGGTGTCAAAGTTGTGGTAGGGATGGTGAAGCAGTATGTCGCCTTGATTTATCTCCGTGAATATATCTGCGGTATGGTCGGGTTTCAGTGAGCGTAGACGAGGATGTGTAATGGGCTCATGGGGTGGATCGCGAAGTGCCGGGTAACCATCCACCTGGAATTTCATCAAGTCGGCCAGACCCAGCGGCCCCTCTGTCGGTTCTATATCCCTTGTATCAGATTCAAGCTGCTTGGCCAGCCAGGATCGAAGCTTTTTAGGCATGTTTTCGCTTACCTGAACCCTCACCACCCCGGCAAACTTTCTTCCGGTCAACTCGTTGGTCACCATGCTAAGGAGAGAGCCCGGTGTAATCTCGGCTACGGGTTCGTCCATAATGGTTCGCTCCCAAGGATCATCCTTTGCGCCGCGGGTTACCCGGAAGAAATAACATTCAATGCGGGATGCTGTAGGGAATAACATACCTAGATTGGCTTCAATCACCTGCTCCAGAGGCACGTGTCCGGGGCTTTTGCTCAGAGGAACCCAGCGAGGGCGGTTACTGGGAACTTTGATCCTCACGAATCGGCTGGCTTTTTTGTTTTTTTCTTGGATATTGACCGCAAGGTTCAGGCTGAGGTTTCTGATAAAGGGGAAGGGATGTGAAACATCCACGGCAAGCGGGGTAAGGATTGGTTCGACGGATTCACGAAAGTATTTGTGCATATGATTGCGCTGTTCCTTGCTAAGATCCTTATATTCCAGGATGGGGATTCCGGCCTTTGCCAAAGCAGGACGCAGTTCATTATCCACAAGGCTGGAAACAGTCTCTGACTGTTTTTGCAATTCCTCCTGGCACATCTGCAGTTCCTCCGGGGGGGTCAGACCCCCGTGGGATAATTTCTTTTTATTAATCCTCTTTTTGAGCCCTCCTATGCGTTTCATGGCGAATTCATCATAGAGCATGCCCATGATGCCGGCGAACTTTACACGCTCCAGTAAGGGCCTGCCGGGGTCCTCCGCTAGGGCTAGTACCCGGCGGGCGAAGGTGAGCCAGCTCAATTCGCGGTTGATAAGGGTATCTTTTGAATCAAGATCTATTTTTTTCGATTTTGCCACCGATGCGCCCCCTTTTTCCACAAATAATTCCGTTTCATCCGGTTAATGAGTCCGTAAAGAAGCAGAAGATTTATTATAAGTACCTTAATGGCCCATATAGGGCAAAGTATTTAGATATCATTAACTAGCGTACTAATTAACCGGATGAACCATAATCCCACTCTGACGTAAAGGCTTGATATTAGACGGTGCCCATCAAATTCAGGTTTACGCCGGACATAGAATCCGATATCTTCCATTTAGTCCTATAAATAATAGATTATACCGGCGCATAATGTCAATATCAATTATTCCAAGGAATAGCTATAAGTCTCTAAAATATAAATAAATTCCGGCTAGGTCACTGTGGTGTTCCCCCTTCCTTTTGGTGGGTGTTGATTTCAGGGCCTAGAGATGATAACTAAACAATTAGGGATCATCCGGAAAATGAGTACGCTTAATGATAAAACTATAGCAAGATTGGTGATGTTCGGCCCATGGGGCTCTCTTTGCAGCGGCGAAAAACTTAGAAGCAAGATAATAGCATAAGGTGCCTGCCAGGCGGGCGGGTAACTTCTGAGATGATAGCCGGACTTCCGGTCCTGGTATATTATTCCAATAGCCCGCCGCCCGCCTCCTCCGGCTTATTGCCCGCGCCTTGCACATAAGCAAGTTCGCCTGTCGCAAAGAGAACCCCATGGGCCGAACCAAGTATTTATATAAA
>CAYQNR010000019.1:0-39870 GCA_964418945.1 uncultured Desulfobacteraceae bacterium | reverse complement strand
CCTCCTGAAATAACAGCGCCCTCCCGATAGTCACTCAAAAAAGGAACAGCCCTTCACCCTAGTGTAACACGTCCGGCCTTGCATAAGGTCACGGCTGTTTTTGGAAAGACGACATCTCAAAAAGGATTCCACCCAAGGCCTGCAGTGGTCTTATTTTCAAGGGTTTGCTCCACCAGAACCCCTGGCAGAATATGCCGTTGCCACCAGGAAAAGGTTTTCCAAACCCTTGAAAATAGGACCACGTACACGGAATGCCATAGATGTCGTCTTGAAAAGAACCGCCGTGACCGGATATCCGCGATGCCCTTATCCGGTCATGATATTTTTTGGTCCATCCGCCCGCCTCGTCTTGTTTTATGCAGGGTTATTGCACATAAACGAGTTCGCCGCTTAAAAGAGAACCCCATGCGCCATATAGCGCAATTTACCATGCCGTGACCGGATGCACCGAAAATATATCATTTTATGTTATTGGCTTTTGACATATGAAGCCAATTATTCTATATTGTGCCTGATTTTAAACAGCTTCTGTCGCATAATTCGTCCTTTAGTTGAAAATCCTAACCAATTTCAACGATGTGATGGATCTGGAACAACCTTTTTGATAGGAGTAAGGAAATGGACGTAATAGTTGAAAACCCGAGTAATGTTGATCAGGCAGAGATTATTGTCGGCATCCCTTCTTATAATGAGGCTGATTCTATTTCTTTTCCCACTGACGTGGCAAGCCGGGGTCTTTTGCAGTACTTCCCCAATAAGAATTCAGTGATAATTAATGTGGACAACAATTCTCCGGATGCGACAAAACATGCCTTTTTGAATACACCCACAAAGATTCCAAAGATATATATCTCCACCCCCGAAGGGGTAAAAGGGAAAGGGAATAATTTCAAGAACCTATTTGAGGCAACCGTTGAACTAAACGCAAAGGCCGTTGTAGTCGTAGATGCCGACCTTAAAAGCATTACACCCCAATGGATTCAGTACCTGGCCGAACCCATTTTTGCCGGATTCAATTATGTCGCGCCTATCTATGTTCGACACAAATATGACGGCTCTATCACAAATCATATAGCCTATCCCTTGCTCAGGACCCTTTTCGGTTTAAGGGTAAGACAGCCTATCGGAGGGGATTTCGGTTTTTCGGGAAGAATGGCAAGGGCGTTTTTGGCAGAGAAGCTCTGGAACGAAAGGATCGCCAATTTCGGCATAGATATATGGATGACCGCCATAGCAATCGCAAGAAGGTTTAAAGTCTGCCAGACTTTTCTGGGTTCGCCCAAAACTCACAGGGCCAAGGACCCGGCAAAACATCTGGGCCCTATGTTCACGCAGGTAATAATGACTTTGTTCGATCTCATGATAGATTTTGAGTATCTGTGGAAAGATACCATGGAGAGCTGGCCCAGCAGTATATTCGGTTTCGGCCTGGGGGTGGAAGAGAAACCGCCTTCAGTAGATGTCAGCACAGATGCCCTTTATGAAAGTTTTGTGTCAGGTTTTGATAAATACAATGCCCTGTGGGAAAGGGTTATTCCTAAACCAGAGTTGATGGAAGTCAGGAAAACAAAAAAGATGTCCAAAGACCAATTCTATTATCCGAGTGATCTCTGGGCCCGGATATTGTTCAACTTCGCCATTGCCTACCGCAATAATGAGGTTTCGACTCAAGAGATAATAGAAGGGATGATCCCATTTTATCACTCCAGGATCCTTTCTTTTGTTAATAAGACTAATCAAATGGATATAAAAGAATGTGAAGAGTACTTTGAAGCAATCAACCGCGTCTTTGAAAGTGAAAAATACTATCTGATTAAACGCTGGGACGAAGACCAGAAAAAGCTCGGCCATAAGCTGTTCAGGAAATAGGATCGTCCCTGAACCTTAATCACGCTCATCCTTTTCAGGATCAATACCGGTAATCCGGTAAAAAGGCGCCCAGTAGGCCCTTTTTATTGATTTTATCCCTTTTCCGGACGCCCTTCTTGCTGTATAAATAAGTGAGTAAAGTGTGGGAATCACCACCAGTGTCAGGACAGTAGCAATAGCCAGCCCGAAGATCACCGCTATGGCCATAGCACTCCACCACTGGGTAGACTCACTTATCCAGGCTATTCTCATGTTATGAAAATCGTAAGAAATACCCGTAACCATGGGAAGAAGACCGAGAATAGTGGTAATAGCGGTAAGGAGGACGGGCCGCAATCGAGTGCACCCCCCCGCTATAATAGCCTCTTTGGTATGCATTCCCCTTTCACGTAAACGGTTAATGTAGTCGATAAGGACTATGGCGTTATTGACTACGACTCCTGCCAGCGAGATGACCCCTACTCCTGTCATAATAATGCCGAAGGGCCACCCCATAACCACGAGACCCAGGAATACACCGCCCAGAGAAAGGATTACCGATGTCAATATTATGATCGGCTGAGAAACGGAGTTGAATTGTGTTACAAGTATGATGACAATCAGGAACAAGGATGCGGCAAATGCCTTGGAAAGGAAGTCCTCGGCCTCTTCTTGGAAATCCATTTCCCCGGTAAAACGGGCATTATAGCCCGGCGGCAACGAATACTCTTCTAGCTGCTTTTCAGCCTGGGAACGGACAACGGAGCTGGGGATCTTTGTCTCATCAACATCGGCCTTGACCGTGACCACCCTCTCATGATCAATCCTATTTATTTGGCCGAGACCCCCTGCAACCTCGAATTTAGCTATGGTGCTAAGAGGGATCAATCCCTGGGGGGTGGGAATGAGAAGCTCCCGAAGGATATCGGTGCTTTTTCTTTCCTCCTCGGACAACTGGACCGTAATGTCATAATCCTCGTCACCCTCACGGTATGTGGACACCTTAATGCCGTTAAAGGCCACTTTCAATGCAAAGCCTACCGCGTTTGTGGACAGACCTAGCATTGCCGCCTTCTGGCGATCGATCCTGACCTTCACTGTGGGTGAGCCGGAGACATAATCGTCACGTATATCCTGAACAAAAGGAATCCTTTCCAGCTCTTTACGGACCTGATGAGAT
This sequence comes from uncultured Desulfobacteraceae bacterium, assembly GCA_964418945.1. Classification (GTDB taxonomy): domain Bacteria; phylum Desulfobacterota; class DSM-4660; order Desulfatiglandales; family HGW-15; genus CAYUYB01. The sequence continues at coordinate 36,842 of CAYQNR010000019.1, read as the reverse complement.
ATATCACCCAGGACACCGAAATTATCTCCGCTTATCTCTATATTAATAGCCTCCCCGGTTGGTGGTCCCTCTTCCTGTTCCGTTATACTGATCTCGGCCCCCGGTATGTCCTTTATCCGATTTCGGATCTCCTCAATTGTCTGGTAAACCGGTTCAACCCTTTCTTCTAGATCATAAAACTGTATCCCCAGATGATTCGGTGTGTAACTCCCAAATAAAGATAGGCCGGATTCCACAGCTACAGTCCTGGAATATATGTGCTCCACATTGGCCAAATCAATTAATCCTACCACCTCCCGACCGTTTCGGAGGGTATGAAGCTTGTCTTCATTTTGATCATAATAACAATCAGCAGGCTCTTCTTCCGGAGCAGCAAGCCCGGCATCAGAGCCCCTGCAAAGTGCTAGCTCCATCTGTCTCGCGATCCTGTCCGAGTAATCCAGGTCGGCGCCTTCCGGCGTGTCCAGATTAATGTAAATGCTATCAGGATCTATATTGGGGAAAAAATCCACCGGCTTCTCAAGTCCTACCCTGTAGACCCATATCAATACCAGCAAAATCACTGTAAGAAAAGACACGGACAGCACCGACACACGGTTGTTGAGGGCCCCGGTCAGGATCCTGCGATATGCGGTGAGCACAGGTCCCCTTATGGTTATGGGCGATTCTCCGGCACGTTCAATGTCTTCCGCGTTCGTCTTTTCCCGGTCAGAATTATTTCCTCCAGGCAGTTTAAGGAATATAGCCGCTAATGCGGGATTGATTACAAGGGCTACAAACAGCGACGAAGACAGGGTTATGATTACTGTGATGGGTAGATACATCATGAACTCTCCCATAATGCCAGACCAGAACAGGAGAGGAAAGAATGCCGCAACAGTTGTAATGGTCGACGCGGTAACCGCCTGGGCTACTTCACCTGTTGCCTTTACAGCGGCCTGCAAACGGGGAACACCCTGCTCCATATAACGGAATATGTTTTCCACTATAACGATCGCATTATCCACAAGCATACCCAGAGACAGGGTTAAGGAAAAAAGCACCACCATATTCAATGTAATGCCCAAGGCATAGAGTACCAGGAAGGATATAAGCATGGAGAAAGGTATTGCCAAACTGACCAGGACCGCGTTCCGCACACCCATTACGAAGAATAGCACCACAATTACCAGAAAGAGGCCGGTGATTATATTGTTCTCCAGGTCTTTAACCATGATATTGATATCTTCGGCATGGTCCATCAACTTGGTTATTTTGGTTCCCTCGGGCCATGTTGGCCTTCTTTGCTCAATAATTTCGTCAACCTCTTCCACAATACGAATTATATTCTCGCCCGCGCGTTTCTTTACCTGGATGTTTACTGCCGGCCTGCCGTTGAGACGTGAGCGTCCGGTCTCGTCCTTAAAACCGTCGACCACACGCGCCACATCCTTTAGATAAACAGGGTGCCCCTCGTGGGTCCCCACCACGAGGCCGTAGATTTCCGCGGGGTCTTCAAATTCTCCCGGCACCCTTAGCTGGAACCTGCCGTCCCCCATCCGGATTCCGCCTCCAGACACATTCATGTTCTCTTCGGCAATGACCTGTTGAAGCCCCACTATTGAAAGCCCATAATAGGCAAGCTTATCAGGATATGGTTCCACCCTGATCTCACGGTCCAGTCCTCCCGTGATTTCAACCTCCAGTACACCGGAGATAGCCTCGATATCTTCCTCCAGGTCCTCCGCCAACTGTTTCAGCCTTGCCTGGCCTACCTTTCCGGAAAGGGATAAAACCAGTATAGGCATCTCGGATATGTTGATCTCGGTTACTTCGGGGTCATCTTCAAGGTCCGAGGGAAGCTCCGCTTTTGCCATATCCACCTTGTCCTTGGTCTTGGTAAGGACGTCGTCGATATCGGTACCCGCCACGAATTCGACCACGATGGAACTCATGCCCTCCACGCTGGAGGATTCGATATGTTTCACCCCCTCGAGGCCCTTAAGCTTCTTTTCAATGGGAATGGTTATGGATTGCTCAATATCCTCCGGGGCCACTCCGGGATAATTTGTCATGACAAAGATATATGGGATGGTGATATCAGGGGCGGCCTCTCGAGGAAGGGAATTATAGGCTGTAAAACCGAATATTATGATTATGATACCTATTACGACAACGCTGATTCTCTTTCGAACGGCTATATCAGTTATGGATGTCATTGCTAAAGGATCTCCCCGGCATCTTCTACGCTTTTTATGACCTCTACATCCTGGCCCTCTTCGACCTGCCGGTGACCCACGATAATTACCTGATCGCCCGGCTCCAGCCCGGCTGTGACCTGGACCTGCCAGCCGGACAAAATTCCGAGCTCAACATGCCTTTTTTCCGCCTTTTTGTCTTTTTCCACAAACACAAAATTCTCGTCGTCCTGGCTGATTACAGCGTAAAGAGGTATAACCAATGCCTCTTCAAAGACCTCCTTGACAAGCTCGACCCGGCCAAACATACCGGGCAGGATACGTCCGTCCGTATTCTTGACTATCAGCTCCAGGTCATAAAGCCTTGCCATTGTGCCGGGTTGTCGGGAAAGAAAAAGCTTCTTTCCTTTAACCCTGAGATCGCCCAGGGCCTCGATAATAACATCCGCTTCATTAAGGTCAAATATTGCGGCCACGTCACTTTCGGGAACTCCCACCGTTACCTTGACTTCCTCGAATTGAAGTATCTGCGCGACCGACCTGTCCACCCCTAGCCAGTCTCCTATCTTTGCCTCGATCTCGTTCAGCCTGCCGCTGATAGGGGCGCGTATCTTTGTCCGTTCCAATCCCAGTTTTGTTTCATCCAGTTGAGCTGCCAGGGACTTGAGTTGTGCTTCGGCCTTATCCAGTTCCGTCTTGGCGATAATCTTCTTTTCCGCAAGCGTTGAAAGGCGTTCATAATCCATAAGCGCAAGTTTATAATTGGCCTCTACCTGTTCCAGCCTTGCTTTGTAGTCCCGGGCGTCAAGTTCTACCAGCAACTGACCCTTTTCCACAATCTGTCCTTCTTTGACCGGGATATCTACCACCTGACCGGATACCTCGGTCTTTACCCAGAGGTCCTCATAGGGTTCGACGGTAGCCGGGAGATTGATCTTATCCTCCAGCCTTTTTGCTTCAAGGGACAGGGTAATTACCTTTACCGCCGGAGTGTTTTGCTTTATTGCCGCCTTTCTGGCCGCTTCAATCCGATTTTTTTCCTCCCTGATATTTCTGAAAACAATAAGACTGGTTATTATAAGAACAATTACCACCAACCAGGGAAGGTTGCCCCAAACGGCGCGTAGTATCTTGGTGTTCATATCCTTCTTGGATTCGGGCTGAACCATTTACCTTTTTTCCTTTTTGAATTGGATGGATATTTGACAGAATAGCTTGAAATGAGCGATTATATCTTGTCAAATTACATCAAATAGATGTGTACCTCATATCCAGAATAATACCGCAAATATAGGGATAGATATCATTGCTGTCAAGTTCTAATCAGGTTTCTACATAGTGCTTGACCCTGACCCACAAACAAGACATCATCCCTGCCTTCCTGGGCACGGCAAAAGGTCCCTTGTCCTTATTGATAATACAAAAATCGTTCATTTGGTTAATGAGTACATAAAGAAGTAAAAGATTAGACCTTATTATAAGTACCTTAATGGCCCATGGGGCTCTCTTTTAAGCGGCGAAAACATTAACGGCATGCTAATTACTTAAGGTGCCACCCAGGCGGGCGGAATACTTATGAGATAACAGAAAATTCTCTAGTCCGGCCAAGTCTGGATAAGGCTACCCGCCCGCCTCGTCTTGTTTTGTGCAGGGTCATTGCACATAAACGAGTTCGCCGCTTAAAAGAGAGCCCCATGGGCCATATTGTAAAAAATAGTCGATATCATTAACTAGCGTACTCATTAACCGGATGGACTATAAAAATCGGTTGGTGGATTTGGGTTGAAATCTAACTTTGGTTGTTCTAGATTCAGATTGGAAGACATAACCAATGGATAGAATCTCAACCACGAACTATAAAAAATATATCAAGGCACTGTCAGATATAAGCAGTGCTATTACCTCGGATCTCTATCTGGAGGACATCCTGAAATTGATAGTAATGGTCACGGCTAAGGTGACTGGCCTGGAAATCTGTTCTCTATGGCTAGTGGACAGTACGGTTAGCCCTAAAAAGATCCGCCTAAAGGCTACTCAAGCCATAGACCCGGAATACGTGAAAGACCGGGCACTGGACTTGGTAGAAGGGGTGGTGGGATTTGTAGCAACTCATAATCAACCTCTCATTGTAAAGGATGTCCTAAAGGAGCCCAGATTCAAAGAAAAGGAGATGGCCAAAAAGGTGGGGCTCGTTTCCATGTTGAGTGTCCCATTAAGGGTAAAGAATGATGAGGTTATCGGGGTGCTCAATTGTTTCACGGCCGAACCCCATGATTTTAAAGAGACAGAAATTGATCTCATCACCGTAGTTGCAAACCAGGCGGCGGTCGCAATCTTTAATACTGAACTTATGGTGAAAACAAAGGTAATTCAGGAAGAGCTGGAGACTAGAAAACTCGTTGAAAGAGCGAAAGAAATCATAATGAACCGACTTAATTTAGGAGCTGATGAGGCCTTCCGCTGGATCCAAAAACGCAGTATGGATTCACGTAAATCCATGCGTGCTATAGCGGAGGCTATACTTCTTTCCCAAGAGATAGGCTGAAAAGAATTATCTTGACAAATTGTATAAAAGAATTTATATAATATTTTATATAATAAGTCTTAATGATTCCCGCACAAAGATGTGTTGAGAAAAATTCTGGTATCGGACAAAGGCGTCTATTCCCCGCTAAACGGGAATGCGCCTTTCTTTTTTTATTTAGTTAGTGAACCAAAGGAGGATTAGATGAATCTACAAAGGCCAAACGCAAACGAAGCACTGGAAACCAGAAATCGATCTCGTGACATTGTTCCCCAATCCGGTATCTGCAGCAGGTGTATTGATGGATGCAAGGGAAATTGTGATATGTTCCGAGCCACATTCCGGGGAAGGGAATTGCTTTATCCGGAGCCGTTCGGAAGTGTCACCGCAGGGGCGGACAAGGATTATCCGGTCGATTATTCACACCTTAATATTATGGGTTATGCACTAGGTGCCAAAGGAATTGATCCTGATCCAGACATTGCCACTTTTCCGGCCGTGAACACGGAAACATCATTCGGCGCCGAGAATAAGATACACATGAAGGTCCCTATCTTCACAGGCGCATTGGGGAGTACTGATATCGCTCGAAAGAATTGGGAGCATTTCGCAATCGGAGCGGCTATAAGCGGTATAAGCCTGGTTTGCGGCGAAAATGTATGCGGCATTGACCCGGAACTGGAAATGGGAACTAACGGGTTGATAACAAAATCTCCGGAAATGGACCGTCGGGTGGAACAATACCGACGATACCATGAAGGCTATGGAGATATCCTTATCCAGATGAATGTGGAGGATACTCGAAACGGTGTCGCGGAATATGTCCTGGAAAAGCTGGGAGTGGAAACCATTGAGTTAAAATGGGGTCAAGGGGCTAAGTGTATAGGAGGAGAAATCAAGGTTAATTCTCTGGACCGGGCTATTGAATTAAAAAAACGTGGCTATATAGTCACACCCGACCCCGAAGTACACGCCTTCCAGGCGGCCTTCAAGGCAGGTCCTCTAAAACAATTTGAACGGCACTCTCGCCTCGGATTCATTGACCAAGAGGCTTTTATGAAGGAGGTGGAAAGGCTGCGAAAACTGGGGGCAAAGCGCATCACTTTAAAAACAGGCGCTTATCCCATGAGAGAACTGGCCATGGCTATTCGATGGTCAAGCGACGCAAAGATAGATCTTCTAACCATTGACGGCGCGCCCGGCGGGACAGGCATGAGCCCATGGAGGATGATGTCCGAATGGGGCATCCCTTCTATTTATCTGCATTCCATGGCATATGAATTATGTGAGATACTTGAAAAAAGAGGTCTGTGGGTCCCCGATATCGCATTCGCGGGCGGTTTCTCTTCAGAGGATCATGTTTTCAAAGCCCTTGCTTTAGGCTCCCCTTATTGTAAAGCGATCTGCATGGGGCGTGCCTTGATGATTCCCGGCATGGTGGGCAAAAACACCGAGAAGTGGCTGAGAGGCGAAGACGGGGGCCTTCCCTCAACAGTATCCAGGTTCGGGTCCACAAAGGAAGAGATATTTATGAACTATGAGGTCTTGAGAGATAAATACGGAAGCGAGGTCGATAACATGCCCCTGGGCGCCATCGGACTATTCAGCGCAACCGATAAGATAAAGGTGGGGCTCCAGCAATTAATGGCCGGGTCCAGGAACTGGGAAATCAAATATATCACCAGAAATGACCTCTGTTCGCTTACCGAAGAATGCGCCAAGGTGACCGGTATCCCCTATGTAATGGACGCGTACAGGGAAGAGGCAATGGATGTCATAAACTCATAAAGACTAAAAAGGGAGATTGTCTTATATGGATTCCAATAGAAGTCCTCTGCCCAAGGAATTTTATTCGCGCTTTAAGGTATTTCACGAATTGATGGCAAAAAAAATCCGTGAAATTCTATTAGTTTCAAGTCCTTATGACGCTTACATAATGGAGGAAGACGGCAGGCTTTCTTCCAGAATAATCAATGAATACAAGGGATTAAATCTGAGCCAACCCCCGCGGGTAACCCGAACCTCCTTTGCTGAAGAGGCCCTCTCTATATTAAAGGATAAAAGATTTGATATGGTGATTGCCACACCTCATCTGGATGATATGGATGTCTTCTCTCTTGGGAGCGAAATAAAAAAAATGGACCCGGAGATGCCCGTTATTCTTCTGGCACAGAACATAAAGGGTATCTATCCGCCTCCCGACGGTTATAGATATAACGGCATTGACAAGATCTTTGTCTGGTCAGGCATGTCCGACCTGCTTTTGGCTATTGTTAAAAATGCCGAGGATCGGCTTAATGTGGAGATTGATACTCAAAAGACAATGGTTCGTGTGCTTATACTTGTGGAAGACTCCCCATTGTATTATTCATCTTTCCTTCCCATACTCTATAAGGAAGTGGTTAAGCAGACCCAAGCCGTGCTTGAAGTAGGGCTCAATGAAGAACACCGACTCCTTACCATGAGGGGGAGACCGAAAATCCTATTGGCCCGAGATTACGAAGAGGCCGTTGAACTCTATCAAAGATTTCGGCCCTTCCTTTTTGGTGTTATATCTGACGCTCGTTTTCCAAGAAACGGTCAAATGGACGACAACGCCGGGTATGAATTATTATCAAGAATCAAAAGTGGAGTACCTGATATTCCGCTACTTATGTTGAGTTCAAACCCTAAAAACATGGAGATATCTGAAAAGATTCCAGCGGTATTTCTTAATAAGAATTCCTCCAATATCTTCGAGGGATTACATGATTTTTTATTGCATCACCTTGGCTTCGGCGATTTTATATTTAGAAACCAGAAGGGTGAAGAGATAGACAGGGCATCCAACCTTCATTCCCTTGAATTGAAGTTGGCAGATATCCCTGAAGAATCCTTATGGTATCATGCTGAACGGAATCAATTTTCAAACTGGATCATGGCGCGTTCCGAGGTTGGTCTTGCCTCAAAAATCCGAAGTGTCCATGTGTCGAGTTTCAACAACGCCGAAGAGTTGAGGCATTTTCTTATATCTAATATACACACACTAAGAAAGTGGCGCCAAAAAGGGGTTGTCGCCAGATTTCAGCCACATCAATTCGATCCTGAGGTAATGGATTTTGTGAAAATCGGCCAAGGCTCTCTGGGCGGCAAGGCAAGAAGCCTGGCCTTTATGTCCGCTTTACTTCAAGAGAATCCGGCAATCTATGAGACATATCCTGAAATCAATATAGAGATACCAAAAACACTCGTGATCAGCACGGACGGTTTCGATGCTTTTATCAGCAAGAATAAGCTTGTGCGCTATGCAATAGAGCCTTCCACTGATCGAGAAGTGTCAAATGCCTTTTTAAAGGCAAAAATGCCGGAATGGCTTGCTAAAGAGCTTGAGGCCTACATAGCCCATGTCAATTACCCTTTGTCCATACGCTCCTCAAGCCTGCTGGAAGATGCCCAGTTCCAGCCCTACGCCGGACTATACTCTACATACATGATCCCGAACAATCATCCTGATCAATCCATTCGGCTTCGGCAACTTATCAACGCCATAAAACTGGTGTATGCTTCCACCTATTATGAGGCTCCCAAAGCCTTTGCGAAAAACACCCAGAAACAACCCCAGGAAGAGGCTATGGCGGTGATCATTCAGCAGCTCACTGGAGAAGCTTATGGTGATTATCTATACCCCGCTATTTCAGGGGTGGCGCAATCCCGTAATTTTTATCCTGTGGACCCCATGAAACCGGAAGAGGGAATCGTTCAAGTGGCTGTCGGTCTGGGCAAGACAGTTGTGGAAGGTGAAAGATCCTTGCGTTTTTCCCCAAAATATCCGAATCATATGCCCCAGTTTTCTACTGTTGACGATATGTTGGCTAATGCCCAACGTTACTTCTACGCATTGAAGATAAAAGGGTATCCGATTGATCTCCTGTTCCATAAACACTCAAATCTCGAAAAGAGAGAGATAGATGAAGCTGAAAACGAGTTTCCCATACAGTCACTTGCAAGCACATATATCCCCGAAGAACATCGGATCAGAGATAATGGATATATGCAGGGTCCTAAGATTATTACCTTTGCCCGGGTGCTTAAACACGATATGTTTCCCCTCCCCCGATTAATTACCGATTTGCTCATATTGGGGCGAAGAGGCATGGGATGCCCTGTTGAAATGGAGTTTTCCGTCAATCTTACTCCGGATAAAAACAGAAAAAATGATTTCTTTTTTCTCCAAATGAGACCAATGGTGGCTGATCTGGAACGCTTTGAGATACAGATAACCCCGGAGGACTACCAGCAGGCCTTCTGCCGTTCTACCCAAGCCCTTGGCAACGGGAAGAATGAAAGTATCGCGGATATCGTTTATGTCAAACCAGATGATTTCAGGCCTGAGGCAACGGTGCAGATAGCGGATGAAATCAGCCGGATAAACGCAGGCCTTTTAAAGGAAGACAGGCCCTATCTGTTAGTCGGGCCTGGCAGGTGGGGTTCTGCGGACAGATGGCTTGGAATACCGGTCCAGTGGCACAATATCTCGGGAGTGGGTGCTATCATAGAATTGAGAAATGATAAACTAAAGGCTGATCCTTCCCAAGGCTCCCATTTTTTTCAGAATATAACCTCTTTGGGCATCCAATACATCACCTTAACCGAAGACTCGGAGGAGAATTATTTTGACTGGCAATGGATGGCGTCTCTCCCCTGTCTGCAAGAAACGGCCTTTTTAAGGCACATCAGGTTAAAAAAGCCCCTTTTGTTGAAAATAGACGGCCGGACATCCCGATGCGTAATAATCTATAGATAAAACACGCATGAACTTCTAAGATGTATAATTTGTGCTTGAATCATTGCTTTTTAAGTGATAAGTGCCATTAGGATTATTTCCACAATGGAGGTTGTTATGACTGATATCCTAAAAACAATAAAAGCAAGAGATCCGAACGAGAAGGAATTCTATCAGGCAGTGCAGGAAGTTATTGAGTCAGTAGAACCTGTTCTTGAAAGGAACCCACAGTACATTGAGGCCGGAATACTGGAAAGGATCACGGAACCTGAACGGGTTATTATATTTCGTGTTCCCTGGATGGATGATCAGGGACAGGTTCGGGTTAACAGGGGTTTTAGAGTGCAAATGAACAGCGCCATTGGTCCTTACAAAGGCGGATTGCGCTTTCATCCTTCCGTCAATCTCAGTATCCTTAAATTCCTGGCCTTTGAACAGGTTTTTAAAAACGCCCTTACCACCCTTCCCATGGGTGGAGGCAAAGGTGGCTCTGACTTTGATCCCAAAGGAAAATCCGACAATGAAGTGATGCGGTTTTGTCAAAGCTTCATGGCCGAACTTTTTCGACATATCGGTCCAAGCACGGATGTTCCGGCAGGCGATATCGGTGTCGGGGCGAGAGAAATAGGCTATCTTTTCGGGATGTACAAAAAACTGCGCAATGAATTCAGCGGTGTGCTGACCGGAAAAGGCCTGGGGTGGGGTGGAAGCCTTATACGGCCGGAGGCCACCGGATACGGCTGTGTATATTTCGCATCGGAAATGCTGGCCACAAGGGGCGATAAACTGGAAGGTAAGACCTGTCTGGTATCGGGCTCAGGGAACGTGGCCCAGTATACCGTTGAAAAGATAAACGAATTGGGCGGAAAGGTACTGACCCTTTCCGATTCTTCCGGGCACATCTACGATAAAGAAGGTATAGACAAAGAAAAACTTGAATTTGTGAAACGACTTAAGAATATCAGAAGAGGCAGAATCAAAGAATATATTGAAAAATACTCGGAAGCAATCTATATGGAGGCGGATTCTACCCTGGATTATAATCCGTTATGGAACCACACTGCCGATTGTGGGTTTCCCAGTGCCACCCAGAATGAAATTAACGAAAAGGATGCCCAAAATCTTGTCAACAAAGGGGTTATGCTTGTTTGTGAAGGCGCTAATATGCCTAGCACACCCGAGGCCGTTGATATCTTCCTGGACAAAAAAATACTCTACGCCCCTGGAAAAGCGGCCAATGCGGGCGGAGTGGCCGTATCCGGTCTGGAAATGGCCCAAAACAGCATGAGGATCAGATGGCCCAAAGAGGAAGTGGATGACCGGCTTAAAATCATTATGAGGGATATCCACCGAAGCTGTTTGAATGCGGCGGAAGAATACGGCAGACCAGGTAATTACGTTGCCGGGGCAAATACTGCCGGTTTTGTCAAGGTCGTGAACGCCATGCTGGACCAAGGTCTTTTGTGATAGTCGATAAATATCTTGATGAGGCATAAGGAGGACACATTATGAAAACAAGAATGTTTTTAGGTCTGGCCATAACCATCCTTTTAACCACTTCTGCGCTGGCTCAGGAACCCCCCATGATAACCGTGAAAGACATCCAGATCTGTACCTCTGTTGAAAACAGGCAGCCAATCGGCAGCGATACGAGTTTTACCCACGATGTAGAGCGACTTTGGTGTTTTACGAAGTTAAGCAGTGACCGGGATATGACATCAGTCTCGCATGTATGGTATTACAATGATAAAGAAATGGCCAAGGTAGATCTGGTGGTAAATGCAAAAATCTGGCGGACATGGTCATCAAAGAGGATATTAAGGAGCTGGACGGGTGAATGGCGGGTGGATATTTTATCCGCCACAGGCGAACTACTGGCCAGTAAAGAATTTAATATCAACCCAGCTATGTCCGATTAGGATTTTGACAACGATTTAGGTTTATGTAATTACTCATGGGCTCAGCAATCTCTTTCCATGACCGAAGGCATTCATTGCAAAGGCGTTGAAACAGTGCATGTCAGGCGGGCAGTGGGGCTTATTGAGTGTATCACAGTCCCATCCCATTTGCCTATTCCGGTAATAGATTCCTGCCCACCAATCTGCGGAGATATACTTTGTTAATGGCTCACTGTAACGAGTTCGGTCATTTCAAGAGATCCCTGAGCCCCTGCGAACTTGCTTCAGGGCGATATTGGGTTTCACGAAGATCTTAAAACCCTGAAAAGACCCGGGAGGCCGTCACGTAAGTGAACAGCCTTTTGAACTGACCCCGAGTGTCTTTCATACCGGACAATGGATCCTGTCGATTCAATCATGATGGGATATCCACAAAAAAGCCATTTTGCGAAAAGTGGCGCGGTGATCTTTTGATTTATATGGTAGGCACGGCGGGATTTGAACCCGCGACCCCTACCGTGTCGGTCTGTATTTAACCTTTAATACCAAATAGTTACGCCTAACAATAAATAAAATTACCAATAAAAGAGAGATCAGGAATTGTTTCTTGACCTCTTTTTTTATATGATGTTTTTCAATGTTATGGTAGCAAAATGGTAGCAGTCACCTGTTTTCGAGGACATTAAAAAGTGAGGATTATTTGGGTAATCTGCATTTTTGGAAAAGTGAAGATTAGATAATCAAGTCGTAAGTGGTTTTTATCCAAGCTTAGAAATTCTCAATATATATTCTCAACACACCTGAAATTTCGTGATATTTGGTTTTGTAGCAAGATATGTCAGGTTAGAGAACGAGAATATTTAATAGAGAATACTGCATCGAAAAAAACGGTCTTCATACCTAGTCACGATAGTCAACAACGCCCCTATTACAGGTTTGGGCAGGGGCAGCCGAGAGAGGATTCGGTTGCCCCTGTGTTTATGTTAGAACGGTTAATTTTTTCTTTTCGGGGATGGTCCCATGAACGTATTAACTTTTCTTTTCGGAGGTGATGCTAGGAACGATTTCTTGGCGATGATCTCCTGCAGGTGACAGAAGTGCCACTCCGGATCGGCAGGGGTCCAGGTCCCGTTCTCGTAGTTGGCGCAACTGTCGGGCTTGTCGAGAGGATATTCTTCGAGCGGGTCATCAACCAGGTTGTAGAACGTACAACTCGCCGTTTCGGCGTTCTCACTGCATATGAGCTTGTATGTCGCGTTCCTTGCGCCGACCTGCTTGAGGTTACCCTTTACGGGGTTTATGGTTTCCGTAAGCAGAAAGTCTTTGTTGGGATCGCGCAGACCCTTGGCCCCCTTGAAAAGAATAGGGGTGAGGGAGACGGAGTCGAGTTTTACAGTACCGTCGCCGGTCCTGTTGGGAACGGTTTCGGGCAGGTCGAGGCCCGCCAGCTCCAGTATGGTGGAGAACAGATCCACATTATGGACCCACTCGTCGCTCCGGGAACCGGCCTTGATGCCCGGTCCACGGATCGCCATTGAGACGCGGACACCGCTTTCATAGGCCGTGCCCTTGCTGCGCCCCCGCCTGGTGATGTACATGTTGTCGATGAACTCGCGCTTGGGGCCGAACATCCATGTACCGTTGTCACCGAGGTAGATGACGTATGTGTTCGGATCCAGCGAGTCGACCACATTGAGCACCATGCCGATCATGGTATCCATCGTGTTGGTCATGGCCCGCATGAGCGCTTCTGAAGAGCAGGAACCCACATTCGCCGAGCCGAACGTACCGCCACACTCTTCCATCTCTTTGCGTGATACCTCGTCCAGCGTGTCGATATTCGGCACGCACATCGGATTAGGTAGCTGATTACCCGTGATATGAGACAGGTTGAACGCAAACCAGACAAACCATGGCTTGTCGGGATTCTTCTTTTCCTGCTCGGTGATCCAGTTGATGGTATCGGCGGTTTTCACTACCGGCGCAAAGGTGGTCGGCGCGATACCGGGCAGGGATCTGACGGGCGCTTTTTCCGTACGCCACTGGTCGGGAGGGGTGGTGCTGTCCTGGACATGATAGTCGTATTCAAAGTATGTGGCGAGACCGCCGTGGAGATTGCCCAAGAAGAGATCAAAACCCGCCTCTTTGGGTTTCATGCCGGGGTATTGACCCAGACCCGCTATGTGCCACTTGCCGAACACCGCGGTGCTGTAGCCGCCCTTATCCTTCAGGTCCTGGACAAAGGAGTGATGGTTCTGGGACAGCCAGCCCATGTAATCCAGTACTCCCGTCTTGGCGGAAAAAAGCCCGGTGATAAGTGATGTGCGTGTGGGAGAACAAAAGGGTTGTGTCCAGGCCTGGGTGAATCTCATGCCCCCCTTGGCAAGGGAGTCGAGGACAGGTGTGGACGCGGGGCTACCATCAATCATTTTATAATTGGGATGATTATGCCCCGAGGGCCCGTATTGCTTGTTAAGGCTGTCAATGAGGCCCGGATACATGTTGGTTGTCACGTCTATGCCGATGTCGTCGCCGATGATCAGCAGGATGTTTGGACGCGGAGACTTACCATCGCCGGGTTTTCCTGGCTCGTCTGCCGCGAACACAGACGTAGCTCCCATCATAAGCACAACCAGTACGGCAAATCCACGCAATATTATTATGAAGGCTCTATTGATCACTGTTTCAGTCCTCCTTTTCGTGGTTGTTTTTCAATAACAAAGCACTGTTACATTCATTCTATTTTACTGTTAATTAAAAACTGGCGACCTATAAGAAAAAATCGGCAGTTTTCCGCAAGTCTTTGATAAGAATTCTCTTTTTTTTGAGGATTGAGTATATGTTGGATAGTCTTGTGTGTCAAGGATATCATAGGCACAAGAGTAGGAGAATCTAATCCTGGTTGTCTGGGCATGACGACAAGTTACTTTTTTAATGGACTTTACTGTCAAATTGTTTCGGAACCACCGTCCCCTTTTACTATTCCAACGATTTGATTTTTTCTGCTAAAACATTCAATAATCCCCTGGCGGCTGATGATTCCGGGTTTACACTCACCATTGCCTCAGCAATATCTCTGGCCTGATGGAATCTCGATCTCTTAAAATAATAATCAAAAAGGGCATACAAAAAGTCCATATTTTTTGGTTCCAGATTAAGCGCCTTTTTTAGCTCAACCTCCGCTTCCCTGTCTCTGTTTAAGTATTGAAGCAATAATCCGTAATTATAGTGCAGCCTGGCTGTTCCAGGCATATTCGCGGCAGCCTTACCCATAAACAGTGCGGCTTCTTCATATCTGCTTCTTTCCGCGAGAAGCAACGCGAGAGAATAGGAGATTTCATGCAACCCAGGATTCTCCCTGACAACCTCCCTGAAAAGTTCTTCAGCCTTATCCCTTTTACCCTTTTGATTATAAAGCATGGCCAGATTTACTTTCGCGGGATAGAAAAGATTATCTATCTTTATGGCCGCCTTATAATTTTTAATCGCTTCCTCATCCTCATCAAGCGACCTGTAGAGGTTCCCCAGGTTAAAACGTCCGAAAGAAAAGTCCCCCGAATATTCCATGGACGCGATGAACTCATCGAGTACCTTTTGAAATAGCTTTTTCTGATCAGGATCCAGATATTTCGAAGGTTCTCCCGCCAGTTCCGACGCTGCCTGAATACGTACGGCCTTTACAGGGTCATATAAAAGCGGGACAATAATTCTCACCTTTTCCTTATCATCACGAAGATTCAGGTTCTCGAGCGCTGTTCGACGTATCAGCGCTTCATCGTCCATCAGAGAAAATTCATATGTCCCTGTGGTTTCTCTGCCGGGATACACCTTTAAAAGGGATAAGGCAGTGGCCCGGACATTTACCGGGTAAAGCAGGTCCATGGCCAGTTTAATAAGATCATTTATTGCCCCACGCCTTTGGTTTCGACCGGCCTCGATGAGGGTCGCATAATGGCGCCTTCGTCCCGGGCCGTACCATTTGGTTAGCCACTCATTGGACCATTGATTTGTCTTATCAATATGACATCTGTTACAGGCGTTCGGAACATCGATTTTTTCACTCAGGTCAGGCCTGGGAATTCGAAAACTATGGTCAGGTCTGTAGTCAATTACCATGTAATTTCTGCCGGGCATGTGACACTGCACGCACTCGGACCCGGTACCCACATCGAACAGGATTTTGCCGTCACTCGATTTAATAGGGTCCCCTTTTTCTCCTTTCATCTTGTGAAAATGGTGTTCTGAAGTGTCATATTCACTGGCCCTGTGACACTGTAGACAGAGGTCATTACCCTCCATTACCAGCTTGGTGCTATGTACATCATGGCAATCGCTGCATTTCACATCCCGATCATACATCTTGCTCTGGATAAATGAACCATAAACATATACCTCTGCAAGTATTTGCCCGTCAGGGAAATACAATTCCGGAGTGAGAAGACTGGGCAGCATGCTGTCCAGGAGGTTAGGCTCAGCGTGCGTGTAATCGTCAAGTATAGCTCGTCTGGAGTGACATGGTGCGCACGAATTTACCAGTTCTCTGGAGGTAATCCCGGATGTCCTGACCACGAGATTATAATTTTCCACGTGAGGTCTTCCCATATCCGGCGTCTCAGCCCATTCAACATGCCTTGATCCGGGACCATGACATGCCTCGCAACCAACATCAATATCGGTCCAGGTGGTTTGGTATGTATCACTCTTCAGATCATAATTCTTTTTAAGATTTGTGGAATGACATTCGGCACACATTCCATTCCAGTTTTGGCCAGCGTTTGTCCAGTAAAGCCAATCCTCTGGATCGATTACCTCATTTGGATTGAGGTCATACCACTTATTTTTTCTAGCATCCCATGCAATGGGCAGACATTGAAGGCGCCTCCCCTCAAATGGAACAAGATATTGTTGAAGAGGATACCAGCCAAATGTATGGGTAATCTCATAATCTTTCATATCGCCCCCCGGTCCCTGTGTATGGACAAAGAACCTGCTATCTTTTCTGAAAAACCGTGATGTTACGCCATGGCTTTTGAACAGGACATTATTGAAATCACCCAGGACGGTATCATCATTGGCAATATCCATGGCATGGTCATGATGAGAATCCAGCCATAGGTCATACTCCTTTCTATGGCAATCCCTGCATTTCAGGCTGCCTGTAAAATCATATTTCATTGCTGATTGATTACTGGCCGGAAAGGGAGGCAGATAGACCGTCTTTAACACATAGAGGGGAACAGAAAAGACAATCAGAATAGTAACTAAAATACCTGTTATCTTCCACCCTGTCATTTCATAACCTTTTTTGCGTACACAAGCTGTTTCTTAAGAAATCTTTCACGCTTTATACTCTTGCTTATGTCCACCTTTACAATATTGTTTTCAATATTTACACGGTAAATATCAAGGGGCCGGGGGGCCGGGGGACTGATGACATTACCTGCAATATCAAAAGATGAACCATGGCAGGGACACGCAAATCTTTTTTCTTTATCAACCCAGGGTACACTACACCCCAGATGTGTGCACTTGCTGGAAAGGGCCAAAAAACCGCCGTCTTCCATCCTGCACAGATAAAATCTTCCCTGAATATTGGCGGTCACTGAATTGACCGGAAAACTGTCAGTGGGACCGGCTTCTATTATAGTGCTTGATTTACCGGATTTTTCACGCACCTTATTGTGGCTTAGATAGGAAATAATTACTGCTATAAATTCTCCGATAGCAATAATCCCCAGACCCGCCCAGAGTATATTCAGAAAAGATCTGCGGGAAGAAGACTTATTAGATTGAGTATTTTGTTCTTTTGTTGTTCTGTTGACTTCTGACATATTCTTCTTCAGTGATTAGTCACAGGCTATCAACTATTCTTAGACTCATTTCACCACGCCACAGGCCATGTCAGTTTCATTCCACTGCCACGAAACCATATGCCTGTTATGGTAAGTATGATGAATACTGTAAGAAAAAAGACAAAAACCATCTGTACCTTTTCATTTTTATCCGGATCATAGTACTTCACTAAGAGCAGATAGCTAACATAGTACCCTGACAGAACAATGAAAAGGGGAATCAGGCCATTGCTGATAATTGTTGACAGATCAGGCATCCAGCCGGCAAAACCAAGAATATACTCATCCATAATAACAGCAATGGGGGTAATTAACAGGGCGATAAAAAAGGAAACAATAGCCATTAAGCGGCCCTTTAAAGAGACAAACCATATCCCCTCGCGGCCGGAAGGATATTGGTTATAGGCTATTCTTATGAGACCGATAATAATCAGAAAAGGAATAATGAAAACAGCAACCAGTGGATGGAAATGTAAGAGAATCTCCTGAAAAGCCATAAAATACCAGGGCGCTTTCGTAGGATTGGGACTAAGCCCCGGATTAGCCTTGTCCCCAAGGGGCGCTTCAAAGAACATGGAAAGAAAAAGCACAACCGCGATTAATACAATAGCCACTACCAGTTCCCGCAAGAGCAGGTTGGGAATAGCGGGGACCTTTGTATCCGCGTTATCATCTTTCCCTGCCGAAGGCATGGGTATAACTACCCCTCCCGCCCTGCGCACACGCCAGAAATGAAATGGCACTAAAAGGATCAGGACGGCCGGAAGGAATGCAGTGTGAGTGGCATAAAAAATAGAAAGTGTGGAGGAACAAACCTCTGTGCCACCCCTTATTAATATCTGCATCCGGTTTCCTATCCATGGGATATAATCCATCATACCTGTGGAGATGGTAACCGCCCAGAAAGAAAGCTGGTCCCAGGGAAGCAGATACCCGGTAAAATTAAAGAGTAATATTATTACAAGCAAGCCAAGACCTATAACCCAGTTAAATTGTCTCGGAGGATGAAAGGCGGAAGTAAAAAATACCCGTAGAAAATGGAGAAACGCTACAATGATGAGAATATTTGCCGACCAGTAATGAATATTTCGAATAAAGGAACCAAACAGGACATTGCTTCTGAGGTAAATTATAGACTCGTACGCCTTATCAGGAAAAGGCAGGTAGAAAAATTTCATAAGAATACCTGTGCCGAATAACAGGAGAATCAATAGGAAGGCCATCCCGCCCAGGCCGAATGTAAGTGTAAAATCGAGTGCTTTTCGGTGTATCTTCCTTGGTCTGAAGTGCAAAATAAGGCTTTTATACATATAGCAGAAACCTTCCCGGCTTTTATGCGGTTCTTTGATATCGGTGGAATTTGAATAAATTAATTCTTGAACCAAATCTGTTTTCCCCAATCTTCCTTATAGTATTTGCTGGTTAAATAAATTGACTTGACATAGTATTACCTATTAATTGGTGAGTCAATATTATGCAGATAATTGAAAGGGATGTAAAATTGACATGGATCGGCAGCTGCAATATTGTGTGCTATTGATATTGACACACAACGGTGATTTTATTAATCCTATCCTCAATAAAGGAAATCATTAACAACAGGAGGCCACCATGCTAAGAGCAAGGATATCAAAATTAACAGTAGCGTTTATTTTCGTGACAGTCTCTCTTGGCCTAAGTCTATGCACTGCTTCACTGGCGATGAGCAGTAAAACTGATACGGTAAAGAGTCCAAACATCCTGATGATTATCTCCGATGATTTCGGGGTGGATGTAACGTCAGGCATGTATCCGGGTCTCATAGATGGCCTGGTCAAAAAATACGGGCCTTCCGGGCATAATCATCCCGATTACAAAGCGATTAAAGGCCTACCGGCCTCCACTCCCAGGCTGGATAAGTTGTCTCGGGAGGGAATGGTCTTTACCAATGTCTGGGCTCATCCCTTCTGTTCTCCCACACGGGCCGCTATCCTGACAGGCCTCTTTGGCAAAAAAACCAAGGTGCTCAGTTATGCTGATCCTCTGTCTCAAAACCACACATCCTTCGTGCAAAAACTGAAGGATGAAGGAGGTTACAGCACAGGGGTGTTCGGCAAATGGCACCTGGCCGGCATGCCCGGCCGTAACGGCACACCCGGTTATCCGGGCATCAAACCCAAAGAGGCCGGATTTGATATTTTCAAAGGCAACCTCTTCGCCGCCATTACATCCTACTGGAAATACGACTATCAGATCCAGGATGATAAAACACCGGCAAATGAGTGGCGAACGGAAGAACCTCCCATAAGATCTCTGCCCGGTATCGCGCCCACTACCTTCGCGCCTGTGGCTAAAGTGGCCGATACCATTGAATGGATCACCAAGCAGGAAAAAGAAAATCCCGAAAAACCCTGGTTCGCCTGGCTGGCCTTTAACCTCTCCCACACCACAATCATGCAACAACCGAGCGCTATGGCCGTACCCAATGCCGATACCCTGGACAAACAAAGTCTGGCTGAGATGAAGGCCTGCGGAGGTGAATTCGGCTCAAACAGGACCGGCTCCTGCAGCGGTGAAGCACTTATGCGTGCCATGACCAATGCCATGGACACTATTACAGGGAAATTGCTGGACGCTGTATATGAATTGGATCCCAATACCTACGTCATTTATATCAGCGATAACGGCACTCCCATGTATGGCCGCCCCAATCTGGATTTTATTGACAACATGTACATAACCAAAAAAGGTCGCGGTAAAGGCACGGCCTATGAAAGCGGCGCACGGGTGGCCATGGCGATCAAAGGGCCGGGCATCAAGGCCGAGTCCAAAAGCAGTGAATTCCTTCACGCGGCAGATCTGTTTTCCACCGCGCTGGCATTGGCGGGACTTGACGTACCCGAACAAGTCAACAACAGCGAAGGCACCGGAACTGTACCCCTGGACTCTACTTCAGTGACCCCCATTCTCTTTAATGACAAGGATAACGCTCGGGATCCGAATAAAGGGTACCTGCTCACTGAATCTTTAAACCTTATGACCGGCGGTACCAAACAGGTGGGCGCGCGCAATGCTACGTATAAGGTAGTATGTACTGGGGACACTGAAACCGGCAGTTGTGAATTCTACAATCTGTTGAATGATCCCCTTGAGGAATATCCCCTTGAGAAGCCGGATAGCTGCGCCGCGTATACTGATGGCACATGGTCTCCGGAAAATCCCCAATGGCATTATTGTCGATTGAAGGAGGTTGTAAAGGAGCATTCCTTTATTAGCCAGTCAGAAAAAAAGAAGAAATAGAATTACTTTACTCGTAATCACACCATGCTGATCAACCGCGCGCATTTTTCGCCTCGGTCGAATCAGCATGGTTGGAGATTAAATGCCGATGCCCCGGTAGTGTATTCTCTAATTCCAGTGACCCCCAAAATAGAACATGGATGCGGCAAGCAGGATTGTCACGCCTGCTTCCACTGCCTGATAGAAATGATCTGGTTCCCCCGTTCCACCGGAGGCTACTAGCTCGGCCGAGACTGCTTCCTTGATCAATCTGATAACCGGCAGGTCGTAACCGGTCCTAACGCCGTCACACGCCTTGCTTGGATGCAGCTTACAGGTTGGAAAGTAGAATTTTCAACTAACGGTAGCAAAATGGTAGCAGATAATAAAAAGGAGGTTCTAGCAAAAACTATAACCTCGTGATATCACTGGTAGGCACGGCGGGATTTGAACCCGCGACCCCTACCGTGTCGGGGTAGTGCTCTCCCCCTGAGCTACGTGCCTGAAACGATAATTGATTACCAATTCAGACTTTCTATGTCAAGCAATAACAGAGCCCTGATCCATCATCAAGGTATTATTTTCTACAAGCTGATATTTTGAATGTTTTTTACCAGGGTCTGGTAATTATTTTCTATAAATTCAGCCTCATAATATGTGTCTATATCAAAGGCCGCGCCTACACACCTGCTTATCTGATAGCTGATCTTCAAGCCTATGGCATCTTCGATTTTTGAGAAGAGGACTGACAGGTCTCTATACATCTTATCCGACTTGGAGTTTCTTATGATACTCATATACGCCTTCAATAAGAACCAGTTGGATTTCATGATAGATGATCTTTTTTCATTGGACTCAACAGGTCGTGAAAATAAAAACCTCTTAATATAATGGTAGTTGTTTTTTATCCTCCTCAGATTGAATCTTCTTCCTTCAATTACTGTTCTGTTTTCATAGAATTTTACCAGTATATCCCAAATCCTTCTGTCAATCTTTAGAGGTTTTCCCGCAAAAAATGAGTTTACGATCAATCCTACTTCCCTCTTTTTAACTATATAGTTATAAAAATTCTTAACTGCCAGATGTAGAACAAACTTTTCTTTGGTCCCAGCCAGCACTTTTTCAAAGGAGTCTTGAAGCGTTCTTCCAAAAATAATATCGAGTCTTTCATCCATGTTGGAAAGCATAAAATCGATTTCCCTTGGCGTGATCAAGGGGGTATCACTCAGGATTACAGGTACCTGTTTTTCCAGTAGCCCTTTATCCCTCGCGTATTCTAAGACTGTGTTCCAATCAACGTCTTCAAAGACCTTCCATGAACTAACAATCTGTTTTAATGAATTATCAGAAATATAGTTGAGATAAGCAAAGAAGAAGCTGTCAAAAGGGGTTTCTCTTTGTTCAATTATTATAACATCAACATTCTTTTTGGAAGCAGCATCCATCTTATCTTTAAGCAGCTTTTCCAATCTCCTCTTGTTTCCCCATATATACAACCTTTCAACTGCTCGTGAATTACACGCGGCATCGAATACATGTTCAAGGCAGGTTTTTCCATGGATCTTTTTGTATGGCTGAAAACTCTTTCCGATCTTTTTGGCCCCATTTGTGCCCGCCCCGATAAATAGTACATCTTTCATAAAATACTCTTCTCCCTTACGACCATTATTCAGCCATATGCTTTCAGTATGCTGTGTGATGTTTTTATTATTTAATTTCTATTACGAAGCCGCCTTCCTTTTTTTGTCTAAAATCGGCAAAAAGGGGAAACCTTTCATGGCTCTTTACCCTGTTAAAAAAGGTATCTCTCTCTCCGGAGAATTCCACTGAGAGGTTTATGAGATTTCCCTTGACACTGGTCTGAATTACCGATTTTACTCCTTCTATGTCTGCCTTTAAGAATTCCATAAAGGCGTTTAGTTGCATGAAGTCTCTCAGTCCCCTGAGTTCAATTTCTATTAGATTGATTTCTTGTTCTGTTTCTTCAAAAGAATCGATTATTGCGGGAGTTAATCTATTGGCAATACTGTTAACTGCTCTCGTCAGTGTATCCATTATTTGTTCTCGATCGCTATCATATTGGTGGACAGATTCTATCTGGGAATCTTCACCGATAACAGTCTTTTCCTTTACGTCCATAACGTTGAGGCTTATAGAGACCATCTCATTCTGTATGATCTCGCTCATGCCCGTGACGACTATGTCCACACCAAAGAGCTCACCCCATTCTATTGCCTCCTCGTCTGTCAGATATAAGTCTATCATATCCTCGGAATATTCCTCTTCCGGGACGCTAGACAACCTATTCACAGGATCAAAACCTCGCTCCTGAAACACCCTGAAGAGTATCAATTCAGTTGATGTTAAGGGATTATTCCTGTCAGGGGCATTCCACCAATAGGCAACATCCCTGTCTTGAGAGTCCTTTTGAGAGACCAGAAACAGGACTCCTATGGCAGGTATATCAGGAAGGATAATACCCAACTGGCTCAATTTTTCTGACATCAGATTTTCATTAACCTTGATGCGGACAAGCAGCTTGTAATGCTTACCATTGTTTTCTTCAGCAAGGATATTAAAATTTTCTACCATCTCCTCCGAATCCGGGACCACCTCATTGATCAGCCTCGTGAAATTATTTATCATTGTCTGGCTTCCCAAGAATCTCGTCAGGTATATTTCAAATCCTTTGTCCAGGGCATCGGAGATCGCCTTCTGTCTGGCGCTAGCTACATTACCGCTTATTACACTGCCGCTGCCGATTACCAGGATCTCTGATCGATTCTCGTTTTCCGTGCCCTCGGCCGGGTATCTGACGAGGGAAATGACAAAGATCAAAACCAAGGACAGCGCGATCCGAAAAGCGCTATCTTTGGAAATTCCTGTTTTCATAAAGATATTCATGTTACTCCTGGCTATTTAAATAGGTAATGGATAGTTAAATAAGGATCATCCGGCAAATGAGTATACTTAATGATAAAATTATAGCAAGATTGGTGATGTTCGGCCCATGGGGCTCTCTTTGCAGCGGCGAAGGACTTAGAAGCAAGATAATAGCATAAGGTGCCTGCCAGGCGGGCGGGTAACGTCTGAGATGATAGCCGGACTTCCGGTCCTGGTACATTATTCCAATAGCCCCGTTCGACAAGCTCACGGCCCTGAGCAACGTCGAAGGGCGCCGCCCGCCTCCTCCGGCTTATTGCGCGGGCCTTGCACATAAGCAAGTTCGCCTGTCGCAAAGAGAACCCCATGGGCCAAACCAAGTATTTATATAATGTCCTTTCCGTACTCATTAACCGGATGAACCTTAAATAAACGCCTCTATCCTGTTTTTAATAACGTCAATATGTTCAGGGCTGATCCATACCATTTCAGGGTCCGCCCTGAACCAGGTCAATTGTCTTTTCGCGTATCTTCTGGTATCCCTCTGAAGCTGAAAAATAGTCTCTTCAAGAGTAGTTTCATTATTGAGGAACCTAATTGCGTGCCTATATCCTATGGAATTCATGGCAGGCAATTCTCTGGAAAACCCTTTATTCAATAGTTCCCGGCTCTCCTCCAAAAGGCCTGATCTAATCATGTTTACACAGCGCTGGTCTATTCTTTTATATAATAGCTCCCTATCTACCTGAAGACATACCTTAAGGGCCCGGAACGGTCTATCCCCGAAATTATGCTGCAACGCCAGGGATGAGAAGGGTTGATCCGTTAGGCCAATAACCTCTAGGGCTCGAATTACCCTTGTCCTGTCGTTAGGATGGATATTTGAAGCGGCGTCAGGGTCAAGCTTTTTAAGCCTTTCATAAAGAAAAGGGGCGCCTCTCTCGGTACATTCCCGAGACAACGCTTCCCTGAGTCCGGGATCGACAGGCGGACATTTTAGCAACCCTCCCAGTAACACTTTAATGTAAAGGCCCGTGCCCCCTACCACAAAGCATACCCTTTTTCTTTTCACGGCTTCTCTGATAATAGGCTCGGCCATACCGCGATACGTAGAAGCATTAAAATCTTCATCCGGGTCAGCCACATCAATCATATGATGGACAACGCCTTTCATTTCCTCGATCGACGGTTTTGCCGTCCCCACATCCATACCTCGATAGACCTGCATGGAATCTGAATTAATTATCTCTCCGTTAAAATGGAGGGCAAGTTCAACAGCAAGAGAACTCTTACCGGAAGCTGTAGGTCCCGTGATTACAATAAGCTTGGGAATATTCTCACGGGGATGGTCTTTGATTTGAATTGTTTCTAACGCCTCTTCATATCCGTAATCAGACAACTCTTTTGAACATCTTTTCGATCTCATAATAGCTTATTTTTCTAAAGATTGGTCTGCCATGTGGACAATTTGTGGGAAGATCCATCTGTTCCAGCTGCTCCCACAGCCGAGAAATTTCAATATTGTTCAACTTTTGACCCGCCCTTATGGCACCATGGCATGCCATAACAGTCATAAGCCTGTCCAACGCCTTTCCGGTCGTAAGGTCCTTCTCTTCTTCCAGCAACGGGATAAGTTCCAGCAGAAAAGTCTTCCATTCCACATTGATCAGAAGCGAAGGAACCGATCTCAATAAAAAAGTGTTACCCCCAAAGTGCTCCAGATCGAAACCCACATCAGCCATCTGGGCAAGCCTTTCCATCAGGATCCTCTTCTCTTTTAAGGAAAACTCCAATCTCATTGGGATCAGAAAGGCCTGACTTTGTATATCGCGGGAAGAATAATTCTTCTTAAGTTTTTCATAAACCACCCTTTCATGGGCAGCATGCTGGTCCACCAACAAAAGACCGTCCTTTTCCTCAAAAAGCAAATAAGTATCTTTTAACTGGCCGATGATCCGGGGAGATTCCTTTCCCAGGTTCACCTGCCTGTTTTCCACGCTGTCGCCTATAACCCCTTTTCTTTCTTTGCCGAGATATTCCCAGGCAGGTTCGGCCATTTTAGTATAAACAGGCGCGTTATACTGTATGTCTTCCGATCCCTTATACCCTGTATCCGAAAAGGGACTGAATTGCTCTGTCAATGCCCTTTCAATAGAGGAAGAAACCGCCTGATATACCATGCGACTGTTATGAAATCGAACTTCCTGTTTAGCGGGATGGACATTTATATCCAGCAGAGAAGGGTCTATCTCCAAAAATATCACCATTTGAGGATATTGACCGCTCATCAGACGTTGACCATAACCTTCCATCACAGAGCGTGTAACCAGTTTATCTCTTATATTCCTGTTGTTTACATATATATATATTCGATCTCCCCTGCTCCTGCTAAAATCCGGAGGCGCCAGATATGCCCTTATCTTAATACCGTCTTTCTCAGTATTTGTATCTATCAATGAGACTGCGATATCGCGGCCGAACAGAACTGAGAGCCTGCCGAGCTCATTGTCCGAGGCCGGAAGATTTAATAATGTCTTTCCGGCACCATCCAGCCTCAGTTGTATGTTAGTAAATGGTAGAGCTATGCGTGAAATCGTATCTATGATCTGACCTGTCTCTGTTTTCTCGGTCCTCAAGAATTTGCGCCTTGCCGGCGTATTGAAATAGATATCCTTAACCTCGACCGCGGTCCCGGCCGGAGCCCCTGTCTCATCAATAGATGCTAGTTTTCCACCCGCAGCTTTAAGGCGATACCCGCTTATGCTCTCGCCAGGTCGGGATGTAATCTCAAGCCTTGAAACAGCGCAAACGCTTGGGAGTGCCTCTCCCCGAAATCCCAGGGTTTTAATAAAAAGAAGATCCGACATCTTGGTTATCTTGCTTGTGGCATGCCTTTCAAGGGCCATGAGCATGTCTTCCTTATCCATACCCCTGCCGTTATCCCTTAATCTGATAAGGCCTTTACCCCCCTCTTCTATTTTGACATCTATCCTATCCGCGCCGGCGTCGATACTGTTATCCAATAATTCCCGGACAATGGAGGCAGGTCTTTCAATAACCTCTCCGGCCGCTATCTGGTTTGCCACATTTTCGGGAAGAATCTTGATGTCTCCCATAAGCCCCTTCCAATCCGCACCGTCCGATTTTTCAGATTTAATATAACAAAGATAGTGAGATTAGACCAAGAACTATTTTGGTATCCCGCTACGTCAACCATCTGTCCATTTGGTGGTATATTTATTGCACGTAGAATGAATGTTCTTTCGATCTCTCATGGATTATTCTAAGCAACCCCGGATTATTTTAGTTAATCCGTTTAAGGAGTACGTTAAGTTAATGATATCTAATTAATCATATCTAACTATTTTGCGCTATATGGCCCATGGGTTCTCTTTTAAGAGGCGAACTCGTTTATGTGCAATGATGAGCCTGCACAAAACAAAACGAGGCGGGCGGGAACCGGATGAACCAAAAAATATCATGACTGGATAAAGGCATTGCTGATATCCGGTGACACCTGTTCTTTTCAAGACGACATCTGAGTTAGGTATTAGCAATGAGCATAGCGCATGGCGAAAGGTGTAAGGCGTAAGGCTCAAACTCATTTCCCCTCCCCCTTTTAGGGGGAGGTCGGGAGGGGCTAGGAAGAGACCCCACCTTAATCCTCCCCTAAAAGGGGAGGAGAGAAGGGAGAGGATTCCAGCATTCGAGGGGTCGAGGATTGGAGTGAACAGGCGTTACCTTATGCAAGCCCGGAGGTGTGACACTAGGGCGAAGGGCTGTTCCTTTTTGTAGTGACTATCGGGAGGGCGCTGTTATTTCAGGAGGTTACGGGTGGGGGACCCCCTGGCTCCTGTGCCGGAGGCACGGGAGAACAGCGGAGGGGGTAGGCATCCCACGGCCGTAACCCCTTGAAATGACCAGCCCGGGAGATCCGGAACGAAGAAAAGGGACAGCCCTTCGGTAACGGCAGTTCTTTTCAAGATAACATATATTAGGCTTCCCCGATAAAAGCTCCGGATCTTCGACAAGGATTCGGTGAACCCTTATTTTCTTATTTTCGGATATCCATTAATAAAAGACTTTTATGGCAAAAAAAGACATAGAAAAAAGGGGTAAAGGTCACCGCCAACGCCTGCGGGAAAAATACATGGAAGGGGGCCTTGACAGATTTTCCGACGAGGAGGTAGTCGAATTTCTTCTTACCTTAGGTACCCCCCGGAAAGATGTCAAGATTCCGGCCAGGCAGGCATTAAAGAGATTCGGCGGCCTTTCCGCGACACTTTCCGCGCCAATAAATAAATTAACCGAGATTAGAGGGATCGGTCCTAAAAACGCTCTCTACCTCAACCTCGTCCATCACGTAGCTGGAAGATATCTTCGGGACAAAGCAATAAATAAGGCCTTCTTCAAGTCTTCCAAGGCTGTGTTTGACTTTCTTTTCCATTCTATGCGGGATTTGAAAAGAGAGGTTTTCAGGGTACTGTTTCTTAACAGAAAAAACGAATTGATCCTGGATCAGGACGTCTTCCTGGGGAGCCTGACCGGGAGCGCGGTATATCCAAGGGAGATAATGGCATCAGCCCTTGATAATAAGGCTTCATCCCTTGTATTTGTGCATAATCACCCTTCGGGAGATCCAAGCCCCTCCGCCGAAGATCGAAAACTGACCAGGGATCTGGTATGGGCCTCAAGCCTTCTCATGATACAGGTACTTGATCACCTTATTATAGGAAACAACACCTACTACAGCTTCGCGGACCAAGGCCTAATCAGAAAATTTGTAAAAGACTATGAACTAAAACTCGGTGCTTCGGTTTAATCTTGACACTTTATTCGAAATCATGACAATAGGTTCGTAAGCGAGAGTGGCGGAACTGGTAGACGCGCTGGATTTAGGATCCAGTAGCATAAGCTGTAGGGGTTCAAGTCCCCTCTCTCGCACCAAACATAATATCCCGGGATATGCTATTAAAAACGCCTATTCTCCGGCATAATGTCTTCACGGGTTAAGAGGGGGACAATCAATGAATAGACAGACATATGCAATTATTGCTGTCGCCGTGTCAAGCGCAATAATCCTGTTTTCGACCTTTCCCGAATCTATCATTGCCCAGGATGGTGAGATCTTGGAGCTTCGCCAAAAGATCTCCGAATTGGAGGAGAGGGTCATGGAACTGGAAAGCCTGCTTAGCGTGTGTAAGGAACCGGAATCCAGCGCTTCCAGCGGCGGCCAGGGATGGCAAGACAAGAAAAACTGGCGTATCCTGAAAACCGGCATGACCGCCGAACAGGTGCAGGCCATTCTGGGTGAACCTATAAAGACAATACAAGGCGTCAGGACCCTCTGGTATTATCCAAACATATATTGCGGTTATGTGTCCTTTGACCAGGAAGGCCGACTGACCGTCTGGAAGGAGCCGTAAACAAGCATATGCCTTACCTGTATAAATTAAACAAAAAGTTTAACTATATTAGTTAAGCTGCTGACCCCTATCGCCACCCCACAACTTCTGTGATGGCTAGCGTTGAAATATCTTTGAATTTACTTGCGGTCATGTCATTCAGACCTGTCATATCTATAATACGGCTGAATGTATTTTCAACCAGGGTTTCCCGATCTTTATCCTTATGTCTAATGCCATAACGAATGCCCGCTTTCTCTTCTGCCGTCAATTTGTTGAATAAATTCTTTGTGATCCAGATAGCGCCATTACGGGCAAAATCGGACAATCGGCCGGCGTAATTGACAGTATCACCTAAAGCCGTAAATTCAATGCTGGGGGCAGATGGGATAGTTCCAAAGTATTCTTTTCCTTCGTTAATGCCGATATTGAGATACAGTTCTCTGAACCAGCCTTTGCGTGTTTTCCATTCCATATTTAGGTTCTTTATATTTTCACAGATCTCTAATGCACATGAAATGGCATTGATCAAGTATCTATTTTCACGATCCTTCAGAAAATAGTAGAGCATCCCATCTCCCACATGCTTGCCATAGGTCCCGTAGTACTGTTTGAAGGAGCCTTCCACGCAAGCCCATACCTGATGGATTAGTTCAAAATACTCCTCCGGGGGCAATTCCGCAGAGATACCAACTGAATTTTGCAGATCAGCGACAAGCACGCCAAATGAAAGCAGGGTCGGCATTCGCTGCCTGAGCAAGTCATTAATCACACTGGACCGGCGAGAAAGCAGGTTTGCGATATCCTGGTTGGAACTTGCCTCTGGGGCATGAATAAACAGGATGCCTTCCCGAAAGAGCATATAATAGACACAATCTGAAATACATTTACCGGTATCATCGGATAGCTTCAGGAGGACCTTATTGACGGTCTGCCGGGGGAGCGGCTCCATTTGATCATAACTTTTTTCAAGATGTTCTATTTCATTCCGAGACATCCCTTCATATAATTGTCCAAGTTCGGATCTCATCTTTTTTTCCTTCACAAAACTGATATGAAAATCGATGAGATTATGTCTTGTCTGATTATTTTTATGGCAGTTGCGCATCAGCAGCAAAAAGATATTCCTGGCCGTCGGGTCTTTCATGGTATGGATTTTTTGCTGAAAGACTGCATTCTCCGCTTCCTTATTAATCCAGTCGATCTCGTAATTGTAGTTTAGCAAGTAAGCAGGGCAGCTGATGTCATTAATTGTCAGGGTTAGGGGATTGCTGGCATCCCCTGACATCATTCCAGAAAAGGTATCTTCAGTTTGAGGGGTTTCTTTCTCACTTTTGGTATTTTCTTTTTTGGTTTTATCCCGCGTGATGGTCTCTACTGAGGTTGAAGTCAGATCGGATCGCTTCAACCTATTAGCAATGGTATCCATGGAATAACCCTGTTTTTTCAATTCTTTTATCCGTATAATTGAATCCATCACGGATTCTGGAAAATAGCCTAGCATACGGGCACGTATGGATCTTTCCTCCGGTCTTTTCACAACCGGACGCGGCAGAAGATTCATTTTAATGTAATTGTTAAGCGTTGCCCTGGATATACCTGTTCTGTTTATAATATCCAAGCTGCTGACCCATATATTGGTTTGCCCTGTTCTCTCACTCACCCTTATTACCTATACAGTCTAAATAGAATATTGAGGACAACTATTCTTTTCTATATATTTTGCTTAATTATACAGTTTAAAATTGTGTTGTCAAGTAAAATTATACAGTATAAGCATTGAATTTTTATACTGTCTATAATGAATGAATTAGGATCGGCCAAGAATAAAATATTTGCTGATTCGCCTTGTCGACTATCGGAATGGAGTCGGCGGGCCTGATTATCCGCGGTTAATGTCAAAACGAACTAGCAGCAGACTTCTTGAGGGATTATCCAAAAAGAGGTTTAACTATATTCCTTAACGTCTTGATTTTATTGGTGCCTGGGCCGGGAATCGAACCCGCACACTACATAAAAGCCTGTCTGACGATCGCCCATTTCTCGACTTACATTTTAAGATATCGCCCTTATCCCTCTTCTCAAGATGTGAATTGTAGAGACCATACCCCTTGTCCCCTATTCCTCCTTTTGAAGATATCCCTTTTTTATAATTATAGTATCATTGCTTGAACTGGAAACATTGTTAAAAAAATTTCTTACATCCTCATAACCATCAGACGGCAATCTGGCCATTTTTATCTCAAAGATATCACTCGCTTTTATTGACCTCCCGGCCGCTTCGTATGTCCTGTTGAATGTTGCAAATTCCGTTTCATAATGGATACCCTCGGGAAGGTTTAAGATTTCAAAACCCTCCGGAATAATGAACACCAATTCTCTTTCAGTCCTGCTATTACCTGCAAAGATTATCGGATACCTTCTTTCAGTTGATGGCCATGCCTTTGTACTCCACTTGCCCATGCCGAACATCATCATGTCGTTTGTAACCTCTACAAAGTCCCCGCGGCTATACTTGGCATTTATTTTTATATTCTCGTAAGGGTCATCAATGTTGTTGAGTGTCCTCTCAAGCATAGTTCCTCCTGAACTCAACGACGCATCAAGGGATGAAAGCATCTTCTTCCTTCCCTCTTCAGTATTATTTAAGTAGGCAGACCGGATTTGAGTCGATGGGATACGGGGGATTATTTCAGAACCGTCAAATATCGCCGAACCGTCTTCATTTATTTCCACTCTGTATCCAGAAAAATTAATATACAAGGCAGGTTTTGCCGCCGGGACCCTGTCCAGCATCCCTCCTTCCCCATTCAATAAAAGCACATATCCGCCTGAAAGATCATAGGAGGTCTCATCAAAATAGAGACCTTTTCTCTGCGGATCGGTATAGTATCTAACGCCTTCGTATTCAATACACACGATAACATGGTTGAAATATGACGCCATGGGAAGCCGTTTTTCAAAATCAGGATCGAATGTGTAGGAAAAAAGCGCTGGATAGGCTTTCACGCCTATCTCTCCAAGCATTGCCATGGCGAGAACCGTTTGATCCTTGCAGTCGCCGTATTTATTGATAAACACTTCATTTGACGGATGTGGCTCATAATGATGGGAATCGATACTCATTTATACATAACGGTATTCATCTTGAATATATTTTATAACAGACTGTATCTTTTCCCTTAATAGATTATGATTTTTTGTTATCTCCGCGATCTTTGTCTTCATCTCAGGGGAGATGACTATATTTTTATTAAAGAGGTACCAGATCAGGTCCGCAAATTGAGCCCAGCTCTTCAGGAAGGTAACAGCTACCATTTGACAGACTTCACCTATTCTGGGCATATTATTTTCCGCTATTTCCGTTTCTTTCCCTTTGACTTCCCATCGGTATATGACTTTATTCCCTGCATGATCAACAGAAGGTTGTATATCAGTGTTCTGATTCCTGAAGCGCAATTCCATGCTGCTAGGAACGACCAGTTTAATACGTAAGATCTTAACGGGATTGAAGGTGCTAATCGGGAGTGTCTGGAAAAAGCTTTTTTCAATTATTGGCTAGTATGGCCAACCTTATCATGTGTACGGCTTTAAGAACCGTTGGATAACTTAAGTTGATTTGCTCAGATATTTTTTTAGTAGATAATTCAAGTTCAAATAATTTGATAACCCAAAGCCATTGTTTGGGAGTTATGCGAAGCTCGTTAATCCATCTGCCAGTAAAATCATGGAAGGTATAGCCACAGCGTTTACATCGGTATCTTTTTCCGACGATTCTATAGATTTTATACCCTTTACATCTAATGCAGAAACGACGGTAGTTTTTCCAACATGACTTTATTAGAAACAGACGAGCTGCATTCTCTTGTTTAATAAGGCTTTCAAAGCTGTTTATATCCATAGACACCATTATATTTTGGTGTCAGATCTTTTACAATCACCATATAGATTACCAATTGATATCTTTAACTCCGTCCCCTTTTCACGTCCCCTATTTTACTATGAGGAACTCCCAGATTCAATATTTGACAAATAAGACTCAAAACCATATAAAATGGAAGCATTATCAGGGGAATGCCGGACAAATTCCGGCAGGTCCATTATATCAATCTTGATGAACATGTTCCAGCTTCATGCCAGGAGGTATCAATGAACAGATATTATTTAAGGTTATTATTACCTGTACTGCTAATTGTGATTCTGCCGGGCTGCGGTTATAATGTCATGCAGGCGAATGAGGAAGCGGTCTTTAAGGCCTGGGGGGATGTTGAATCAAATCTCCAGCGCAGGGCCGACCTCATCCCAAACCTGGTTGAGGTCGTGAAGGGGTATGCTTCCCATGAAAAAGAGACCTTGCAGGCAGTTATCGAGGCAAGGTCAAAGGCAACGTCCGTAAAACTGACAACCAGTGACCTGAGCAATACGAAGGCAATGGAACAGTTCACGCAGGCCCAGGGCGGGCTGTCATCCGCGTTATCAAGGCTGATGGTGGTGGTAGAAAGGTATCCCGACCTCAAGGCAAATCAGAATTTCCTGGATCTTCAAAACCAGCTTGAAGGAACTGAAAACCGGATCAATGTGGCACGGCAGCGGTATAATCAGGCAGTGGAAATCCTTAATTTCTCCATTCGCAAGTTTCCCAACAACCTGACAAACAGTATTTTATTGCACCTGGAGCGCAAGGAATATTTCAAGGCAGAGGAAGGGGCCAAGGCAATGCCCAAGGTTGAGTTTTAAAAAAAGGAAAGAATATCAAAATGGTTTTAAAAAATTTAAGGAACCTATGCCTTTCAGGTATTTTTCTTCTGATATGGGCATCTTATGCTTTTGGCCTTGATGTACCCGCTCTGAAGGGCAGGGTAAATGATTACGGCAACATCCTCTCGTCCTCCACTGAGGGGCAACTTGAGGCTGTACTTGGGGAACTGGAACGTACGGATTCGACACAGATCGTTGTCCTCACCATCCCTTCCCTGGAGGGGGGCAGCCTTGAGGACTTCTCCATTCGGGTTGCCGACCAGTGGAAGATAGGGCAGGAAAACAAGGACAACGGAGCGATTCTCCTGATCTCGAAAAATGAGCGGAAGCTCAGGATCGAAGTAGGGTATGGCCTGGAAGGCTCCCTCACAGACCTTATCAGCGGACGGATAATACGGGATATTATAGTTCCCTATTTTAAGAGAGGTGATTTCGACGCTGGTGTATCCAATGGCGTCCAGGCCATGATCCAGGCAGTACGAGGAGAGTTCAAGGCAGATGCAAAGCCCGTTCGAGGTTCACCCCGATCCTCTTCAAGTCCAAACTTCTTCGCGATTCTCGTCATCATTTTTCTGGTAAACATGATGGGAAGACTGAAACGTCCTTTAGGGGCCGTTTCAGGTGGAATACTATTCCCGATCCTCGGAGCCTTACTCTTCAACGCAGGGTTTTTAATGCTTTTGGCATTGATTCCCATCGGAATCCTGGGTGGTTTATTTCTCAGCCTGTTTGGCGGACCCTTATCCTTTGGTTCCTCATATGGCTCAGGCAGACATGGAAGGGGATACTGGATATCAGGCGGAGGATTCGGCAGTTTCGGAGGAGGGGGTTTTGGCGGATTTTCCGGGGGAGGCGGTGGTTTCGGTGGAGGCGGAGCCTCCGGCGGATGGTAATATATCAATTTTTTTAATTCAGGTGCTGTAAATGGAAAATCTGGCAGAAACATTCTTAAATGACCAGGACAGGCAAAGGATAAAGAAGGCAGTCGAGGAGGCGGAAAAGTACACATCAGGTGAGATAGTCCCCATGGTTGTGTCCAGGAGTTATCACTACCCCATGTCCGATGTCATAGGAGGTATTATTTTCGCGCTTCCCCTCTCATTGATAATGACATATTTTATAGGCGGATGGTTATGGATCGGCCACTATAACATGTGGCTCTTTCTGGGGATCATCACAGTACTTTTTATATTGTGCCAGCAGATTATAAAGCATACTCACAGGCTTAACAGACTGTTTATCTCAGACAGGGAGATCGAAGAAGAGGTTGAGGAAGCAGCCATCACCGGTTTTTTTCGGGAAGGGCTCTATCGCACACGGGATGAAACCGGTATCCTTATCTTCATATCCGTCTTTGAACGCCGTGTATGGGTCCTTGCGGACAGGGGAATTAATGAGAAGGTAAAACAAGGACAATGGGATGAAATCGTCGGCATGATAATAGAAGGCATCAAAAATAACGATCAGGCCAGCGCTATCTGTAAGGCAATAGAGGAGGTAGGCAGGATCCTGAAAGAACATTTCCCCATCAAGGCTGATGACAGGGATGAGCTTCAAAATCTGATCATCGAGGGAGATTGATGATTCAAAACCGGTAGAAAAGGTCGATGGATCCGAAGATGCCCCCTTATTCTGTCAAGAATTAAGGCTTGTCCCCGCTTGTTTTCCTTCTCATAAATCAACATTCCAAAATAGATTACCAGTTGATATTTTGAAGTACCCCCCTATTTCACAAATTAATGTATTAGAGAAAGATTTATGCAGAAATATACCGAGCGGTTGGGAAGTGACCCTTTGGCTTCGTTGTTGGTTAGATTAAGCCTACCAGGCATGGTGGGAACTATTGCTGTAAGTTTATATAATATTGTTGATACGTTTTGGGTTTCAAGACTGGGACATGAGGCAATAGCCGCACTCACCATTGTATTCCCCTATCAAATACTGGCGATGGCAATTGGTTTGGGTACGGGGACAGGTATAGGCGCACTGGTATCCAGGTACTTCGGAGAAAAAAACCTCAAAGCCACAAATCTCGCAGCCGGACAGGTCTTTTTCCTCAGTATTTTATGGGGATTAGTTCTTTTGATACCTGCACTCCTGTTTCCTGAGACAATCCTCGTCCTTTTTGGGGCAACAGAGGATATCATGAGTTTCGGAAGGACATACCTGATTGTTACTTCATTCGGTGCCCCGGCCAATGTATTCGTTATCCTTGTCGGAAGCCTTATTCGGGGATCAGGAGACATTGTCAAACCGACAATAATCATGATAACAGCGAGTATTCTGAATATGATACTTGATCCGTTTTTGATCCTGGGACTAGGTCCCTTTCCCGAGATGGGAATCAAAGGAGCAGCACTTGCCACTGTTATATCTCAGGGAACTGGAATGTTGATCGGCCTTTACTATCTCCTGGGAAACAGGACCGCTTTCAGGCTGAATAGACATTGTTTAATACCCCGGTGGTTGATATTAAAAAGAATATATTATGTCGGAGCACCAGCTTCAATTCAGCAGTTAACTGAAAGCCTGGCGTTTGTCCTCTTTAACAAGGTGGTATCGACATATGGTTCGGTACCTATCGCTGCGGTCGGTATTGCAATGCGCCTTTCAGATCTGGCATTTATGCCAATTATGGGCGTATCCAATGCCTTACTGCCTGTGGTCGGTTATAATCTTGGAGCAAGAAACCAGAAACGACTCTGGAAATCGATTAAGCTATCAACCATCGGTATTACCATGCTCCTGGCCTTTTTTACCATCATTATTGAAATATGGGCACCAGAAATTGTCAGTGTTTTCATGAAAGATCCCGAAGGACTTAGAGTCACCATCCCGGGGATGCGTATCATGCTTTCAGCAATGGTTTTTATTGGTCCGAACATTCTGTTTGTTACGGCTTTTCAGGGATTATCAATGGGGGCCATGGCTTTGTGGCTGTCATTGGTCCGTCAATTTCTTCTTTTTATTCCTTCACTTTTTCTGCTGGAGTACCTGCTGGGCCTGACCGGAATCTGGCTGGCACTTCCCGTTTCCGATATACTTAGTTTCGCCGTTATTTTCACATTCCTGTTGCGAGAATATAATAAGCGTAAAAATAGTTTTGTAAGAGATAGCAATTATCTTTTGTATGAGGACTGTAAACCACCAATATAATATTAAACTGCAACATAAGGAGGCTAATAAACCGTAAACCGGGACGTTGGTTCTAAAACAACTTAAGATGCAATTAGGATATAAGGTCTAAAACAATCTGATTACCATCATGGAAAGTTGTTTTGGAACCAACGTTATATATTAAAAGATCAATAGGTTATCTTTCCCT
>CAYQNR010000018.1:0-40251 GCA_964418945.1 uncultured Desulfobacteraceae bacterium | reverse complement strand
GCCAGTGTGGTATGGGACATACCTCAATAACTCAGATTGACAATTGAATTATTAAAGAGCGTCCCGCTTCATCCCGTTTCACTGCTCCGGCATATCTTCTGGAATCTCACCCCGGAAGTCTGACATCAACAGGTGAGTCAGTGTATGCACGTATCGCAACGTGCCGTTTTCCACCCGGAACAGGTGTGTATCAGGCGCGCCCATTCTACCATCCGGGGTTTCCGGACCAAAGGTGCAGAACACGACTACAGAACCGATCACATCGTCCACTACAAAGCGGCGGTTGGTGATATTCACGCCGCTAGGGACCCCAACTTCGCAGCTGTCATCTGGTGAGCCCGTGCCGGTATATGCACCGCCTTCGATGCGGACACAGGGAAATCCCCACGGCACAAGGTCAATTTTCTTTTCAAGGAATGCGTCGAGATAGGCGTTTCCCGCGGCGACCAGTGTTCCGCGCGTGTCACGCTTATCAGCGGGAATGGGGCTCCAGTCTTCCGATGACGAATACTTTAGATAGGCATCGGCGTCAAAGAGCCAATACCCTGGTTTTGTCCACAGGATCTCGATCTCGGCGATCTTGTCATGATTGACACGCATGCGTGTGCCGATGACATAGGGATTTTCCTTGTCTGTCACGATTACCTCGGTGAACGTCTGGCCCGAATAAGCATCGAGCATACTGCGATGAAAATCTATCTTCATCGGAGTATTGATAAGACCCTTGTTGATGTCAACAGGCGCCATGTTCTCCTGGTAACTCACACCCGTCGCGAGGGGCAGGCCGGAAATATCGCCTTTGGTCTGGGCATCGATGTACAAGTCGACTGCATGCTGCAGACCTCCGCGTTTGCAGGAAACCTCATCCGCTGCGAAGCTGATCATGGGGATGAGTAACACGTTAAAAAACACAATAAACATGAAAGTAGTACGTCTCATTGGTCTCCTCCTTATAGTTGTAATTATCCTGATTGCCTTATAGAACTTATTATGGATCAAACATTAGTTATTCAATGACATTCTTCTTTTTATTATGGTTAGATCATTTTACCTGTTTTTCTTCAATATAAAATATCATATGATTTTTCAATATAATTTAATAATACAACTTATTTTCAAACCATTATCTTAAGAAAATGAGTTACACTTCAACAAAACAATCGAGAAGCGGGACGTTCTTCAATAATTTAATAACTCATTTTTCGGGAGAATAATCATCCTCAGTTTCTACGCCAGTGTGGTATGGGACATACCTCAATAACTCGGATTGACAATTGAATTATTAAAGAGGGTCACGCTTCACTACTATGGTTATGCGATTTGAGACGGGATTCGAGATCTTCAGTAAAGCCGATATAGAATCGATTAAGCTCTTTTCCGATTCTAATATGTAGGTGTAATAGGAGTCCATCCGATGTGGTTTAAGATTGCGTCTGGCTGGCTTGCCGAGCCGTAGCTTGGGTCGAATCCAGATTTATAAATATAGCCCGACTTCGCCCCTTCGACAGGCCTTTCGACAGGCTCACGGTCCTGAGTGAAATCGAAGGACTCAGGGCTACGTCGCGGCAGCCTTCGCTTTCCGCTCTGCTCCAAGCGAATGCTGGCCTGTCATGTCGTAGCTCTTTGAGCGCCCGTCCTCCGCAGTGGCTTGTCCATCCTCCGTAGCAAGCCACTGCGGAGGACGGGCTACGGAGGGTGGAAAGACGGATCGGGGCGAGAGGATTTGAACCTCCGACTCCCTGCTCCCAAAGAAGAAGGTCTTTCTAACCCATTAAAAAAACTGACCATTCCGGACGGCCTAATCTTCATGCCCCTTTGTGCATGGTGTGCATGCTGTCGTCCTGAAAGGGGAGACATAGGGGAGACAAATAGTGAATGGCGTATAAATCTCCGCATCCAGGGGATTGAAGAAGGTATTGCGGAAAAGGGCTATTCTTGGATCATACTAATGCCAAAAGAAAGGCGCTTCAAAAAATATGATGAAGCGCCCTTTTTATCTCTTTATCTTTATAAGGATAATTTAGATCGTTTTAACATTTGTTGCAGACGGGCCTTTTGGGCCTTGTTCTATCTCAAAGGTGACCTGAGCACCTTCATCAAGACTCTTGAACCCGTTTGAAACTATTCCTGAATGATGAACAAATACATCAGGACCGTTCTGCTGTTCAATAAAACCGAAACCTTTTCGGTCATTAAACCACTTTACTGTTCCATTAGTCATGGTGACATCCTCCTTCCAAAAAAATTTCAAGTTTCAAGACCCAAGGATGCCACTATAAAAAGTAATTTCCTTCAGAATGAAACAGGCTCACCATTGAAGGTAAACCATTTTTGATTTAATTAGATTAGTCCACCAGGAATTAAAAGTCAAGACATACTATTAGAAAATTAAAAACAATTTAATTTTAATCAGTAATAGTTAGACATTATTGATAAATCAAAGTTTTTACTAATTAAAGAAATAAAAACTTGACTTATATATTTAGATAATATAAAATAAATCGATTTTTATAAAGATTATAATTACTTACTGAAAATATTTTAGAATTGTTATCCCTTTTTTACCAGGTTTCAGGGACAACGAGATAAGAGGAAGATATAACCCGACGCATGCCATACGAACTCTGCCGACCACCGCTTTGAAATAGAAGGCCTCCATCTTTTCGGGATGAAACTCCGTTCCTTTTTAAATTGTGCTTGATATCGGCAAGAATGTCCTGCTTTTTTATGGGGTATGGAATTGTCGATTATCTACAATATCTTAAATCCGAGGAAAAACGATGACTGAGAAGAAAGATAAAACACCCAGGAAAAGCGTAAGGTCAAAAAAAAAGGACCCCGCAAAAGACTTTGAGCTTCTAACTGAAAAGTTCAAGGGAAAAAAGCCTGTGCGTTACAGCATGTCGGGATCATTTAAGGCGGATGACGTGGTTGATCATAATACCTTTGGTAAAGGGATCGTGATCAGCACTTCATATAAAAAAATGGACGTAGTTTTTTCCGATAAACTTCGCATACTTGTTTGCGACAGGTAGATGGCGATGCGATTACTATTTGCTTCAGCCAAAATATACATGGAACAACAAACAAGAATAAAAGGCACCTCAAGGTAAAGACATCATTACGCATGGAAAAATGAAGATGGACGATAGCATTTTGGTCGGCCCATTTATATCTCATTGATATACAGGGAGAATTTTTATGAGGATATTATTGATTTATCCGGAATATCCAGACACTTTCTGGAGTTTTAAACACGCCCTGAAATTTATCCGGAAGAAGGCGACCTTGCCCCCACTAGGCCTTCTGACAATCGGGGCTATGTTACCTGAAGAATGGGCCAAGAGGCTGGTTGATATGAACGTGACCAAGCTTACAGATAAGGACCTTGCCTGTGCTGATTACGCTTTTATCAGCGGCATGTCAATCCAGAGGACATCGGCTCATGAAACAGTTGCCCAATGCAAGAAAGCGGGTCTCAAGATCATCGCAGGCGGACCACTATTTACCAGCGAATATGATCAATTTGATGATGTTGACCATTTTGTGCTGAATGAAGCCGAATTGACTCTTGCCCCTTTTCTGGCGGATCTGGAAAAGGGGTGCGCTAGGCGTATCTACAAGACGTCCGAATTTTGCGACATTCAAAAGACACCCGCTCCCATGTGGGAGTTGCTGAATTTTAAACATTATGCCTCAATGAGCATCCAGTTCTCCCGGGGCTGTCCATTTAATTGCGAGTTCTGCAACGTTACGGCATTATTAGGACATCGGTCACGCACCAAGACATCTGACCAGATTGTTTCCGAATTGGACAGCCTCTATTCTCAAGGGTGGCGGGGGCAGGTCTTTTTTGTGGATGACAATTTTATCGGCAATAAAGCTTATCTCAAAACCAATCTTCTGCCGTCCCTCATCCAATGGCAGAAAGAGAAGAAGAGAATCCCTTTTAACACGGAAGCCTCCATCAATCTGGCCGATGATAAGCCGTTGATGGAAATGATGGTCGATGCAGGTTTTGATAGTGTCTTCATCGGCATTGAAACTCCCAATGAAGAGAGTCTGACTGAATGCAATAAACTGCAGAACAAGAATCGCGACCTGATCGAGAGCGTTAAACTCATACAGCGGACCGGTCTTCAGGTACAGGGAGGGTTTATTGTGGGTTTCGACAGTGACCCGCCTTCCATTTTCCAGCGGCAGATGGAGTTTATACAAAAAAGCGGAATAGTCACGGCTATGGTAGGCATGCTTAATGCCCCTCCCGGCACAAGGCTTTATGATCGAATGAGAAAGGAGGGCCGTCTTGTCGGCCTGTTCTCCGGAGATAATGTTGATGGATCAACCAACATAGTCCCTAAAATGGGTTTTGATACTTTACGGGAGGGGTATAGAATCATGATTCAGCATATTTACTCGCCCAGGCATTACTATAAACGTACCATGACATTCCTGCGGGAATATAAGATGCCTAAAACCAGAAGGGTCCCTCTCGATTTTCAACGCCTGATCGCTGTATTTCGCGCAAGCATTCGCCTGGGGCTTTTCGGTAAAGAGCGATTCCAGTATTGGAAAATTTTATCCTGGACTCTTTTTTGCCGGCCGCGATTGATCCCGTTGGCTATTACATTCTCGATCTATGGCCACCATTTCCGTAAGATCTCGAAGTTGAGGAACCTTTAGTGCATAGAAAGCAAAGGGGAATAACCTTAAATACAATATGATATTAAGAAAACTTAATCAAGAAAAGGCGGTTCGGGGTAGAGATATCAGAAATTTGGAAAGGCAGGTGATTGCGCAGAAAAAAGCATTAAGGGAGCAAAAACAGTAAAGCTATATCATGGAGATATGAATAAAGGGAATTTAATAAATAAAAGGAGGTCAGAATGAATATCTATGTAGGGAATCTATCGTATGAAGTGAACGAAACGGACTTAAAAGTGGCTTTTGAGGCCTTTGGTCAAGTTGAAACTGTAAAAGTCATATCGGATAATTATACGGGCAGATCAAAAGGATTTGGGTTCGTAGAGATGCCCGATAATTCCGAAGCTCAGTCAGCAATTGACTCTCTAAACGGTAAAGAGCTTAAAGGTCGGGCGTTAAAGGTTAATACAGCTCGCCCTCGCACTGAAAATCATCATGGCAGAGGAGGATTTGGTGGCAGCAGAAAAGGTGGAAGCCAGGGCAGGGGACGTCGTTTTTAATAAACCGGATCGAAGATAAAATCTTTCATCTCTCGATTAGTAGCTAATTTGTAGAGTGGATATTCATAATACACAAATATTGTAAAAAGGAGGATCATGGCGAAGCGAAGTAACCATACCTTTAAAAAGCGCCAGAAAGAGCTTAAGCGAAAGAAAAAAGCCAAGGAAAAGCTGGATCGTCGGCAAGGCAAAAATGATCCTGCTGCAAATGACATTCATGAGTAAAATAATTCCGATTTATCTCCAGGATCCGATCAGATGTAAAAACGAATGCAAAAACGGTTAATATAGCTATTATTCCCGGAGACTATTGGGAAGATGCAAATCTGATTCTTTCAGGTAAGATCCTCTCACCTGTATTAAAATCTGCCACTCAAGCAACAATTGACATAAAGGAATCTCCTGAGCTAGATGATCATTGCAAGGAAGGAGAAGCAGGAAAGCCATTGGGAACAGGTTTTATGGCAATTCCAAGGGGAGGCGACACTCTTATAGTCAACGGCTGGATCCCATCCGCAGAAAAGATAAAGTATCCCAGAATATTCGGAGCAAAACTCAAGTGGCGGAAACGAAAAGTATTTAGCATAAGCCTCTCAACAGACCGCGAGGCGGAATGATATTAAAGATTACAATCGCAATTTATTCGTGAAATCATAGCCTGGGCCGTTTTCAAGTATTGTGATACCAGCCATAATAGGATGAATGCCTCCGAAGCCCAACATTTTTCAGTTGGGTAGTTTGGGACACCAGGATACAGCATGTCACGGTTTGATAAAAAGGTGTTTAAATTCCTCTGCTTATGTAGCTTTATGTTCTGTCTGTTTGGTGCTTGGGCAGGGGCAGGATGTTCAAAAAGAATGGCTGAGACACGTTCGGCTCCTACCAGGACATGGTCCTGTAGTGACGAGGCAGACAGGGCTATGAAACTACATGATTATCAGACGGGTATTCTACTTCATGAGAGGCTTTTGGAAAAAGATCCTACGAACGCCCTTGCTTTGTACCATCTGGGATATGCATATGGGCAAATTGGAGACCACAGGCAGGAAGTTTTCCATTATGAAAAGGCCATAGCTTTGGGATTCAGCGCAGGCCGTATTTATTTCAATTTGGGCATGGCATACGGTGAGTTAAGTGAGATAGAAAAAGCTATCTCAGCTTTTAAAAAATCCTTGGAGATTAATCCTGAAACCTCTGATAGCCATTTTGGATTAGCCATGGCCTATTACGAAAAAGGGATTGCCGATAAATGGGCTGAGGAGGAATTTTTAAAAACAATCGATATTGATCCCATACATATAGACGCTCGGTTATACCTGAGCATACTTTATGCGGACAGGGGTGAAATACAAAAGGCCTGCCATCAACTTAGAGAAATTCTCAAAATCGATCCAACAAATGAGAGAGCCCGTTTACTACTAGAAAGAATTGAGAAGGAATAGAAATATCAGTCAGCGTGAAAAGATGACTTATCCCTTGCAGTAGTAGTGAGAGTTTATACAGCTTTCTGCAACATGATGAAGGAAAAATCGGATGAAGGATTCATTAATAAAAGGCATTTCGTTTGGCCTGACCTCGGCGATCATCAGGACCCTTGGCCTCATGGTTGGTCTCCACTCAGGGACGCATTCTAAGATTGTGGTTCTTGCTGGTATCCTTACAATCGCCATTGCAGACGCCCTTTCAGATGCTTTGGGTATTCATGTTTCTGAGGAAGCAGAAAACACTCACACCGTGAAGCAAATATGGGGAGCTACTATTGCGACGTTTATGACAAAATTCCTATTCGCAATGACCTTTATTGTCCCTGTACTTTTTCTCTGCCTCTCCAATGCCATCATCGTAAGCTTGATATGGGGAATGTCCATTCTCGTTGTTCTGAGCTACCTCATCGCAAAATCTCAGGGCGAACCACCTTGGAAGATTATCGGCGAACATCTTATAATCGCACTCGCAGTGATTGCAATCACTCATTGGGTGGGTGAATGGCTGAGTACACTGGGGACATGAGATTGAAGCCATAATCTGTTTTACCATTAAAAG
This sequence comes from uncultured Desulfobacteraceae bacterium, assembly GCA_964418945.1. GTDB lineage: Bacteria > Desulfobacterota > DSM-4660 > Desulfatiglandales > HGW-15 > CAYUYB01. Next base: position 33,004 of record CAYQNR010000018.1, on the reverse strand, counting down.
CCCCAGCGTTTATCTGTTCCCGATAGTATAGCACTTGCTCAGCACTATATTTAGTAACGAATAATAGGAGGTAAACAATGAGTAAAAAAACCTATTGGAAAAACTTGATATTTTTGCCTCTTGTTACTTTGTTTTTCGCTTTTACTGGGTGCCAGGGAATGGGTGCTATGATCGGTAAGCAGTCCGCATCCTGAGGTTTATTCTGCAGATAAGCCTGCAGGACCGCCTCCATGGGCTCCAGCTCACGGGCGTCGGGCAAAATACAAATACCGTTATTACCCGAACTGCGGCGTCTATTACGAAGGAGGAAGAGGTGTATACTTCTATTACAGGGATGGCCAGTGGCAGGTGTCAGCTTCTATTCCGGTAGGAATCAGCATTGATATCAATGATTTTGTAACCCTGGAAATGGACACGGATAGGCCTTATGAATATCATAATGAGGTGGTTAAACGATATCCGCCGGGAGAGCTGAAAAAAGAGGACAAGAAAAAAGGTAAAGACAAGTGAAGATGTTTTATAATAAGTACGAGATATGAGGAATATTAATAGAATTCGCGATGCCCTTGTCCAGCGGGATTTGTTTGGGATGTCATATCATTGCCTCCTCGTTCACTCCATATAGTTTTTCATGATCTGACGACCAAAATATAGCCCGGCCGCGCCGCCGGCTACACTGAGAAAGTAGGCTGTCATGATGCCGACATATTGGCCAAGCCACCAACCTATCCATGCGCCGATGGAGATGATAATGATGATCAACACTTTATTCATGCCAAAACCTCTTTCATCTTTTGCCCTAAACCGTAGGTTCCAAAACGACCAACGTACACTTTATGACCCTCTTTCTCTGCTTTCCCGAATAATTAATATTTAAGATGTGACCCTGTTGTTTCACCCTGCTCCCAAAGAAGTCGGCCCCTCAACCAAAAAACTTGCTAACCCATTAAAAACACTGACCATCCCGGACGGCCTGATTTTCAAGCTCCTTTGTGCATGGTGTGCATAATATCAGATAGTTACGCATGCTGTCATCCTGAAAGGGGAGACATAGGGGAGGCAAGTAGTAAATGTATATACTCTTTTGTCATATCATTTCACTACTTTTTAGATGTCATATACCAGGTATTTATCACAGGTTTTTAAGGTATGAAATATTCTTTAATCTGGAAAGTGATCCCAGATTTTTGGAGGCATAATTTACATGACATACTATTCTCTGATCACAGGGGTTGGCACGATTGTGATATGGTAGACACTAAAAAAGTACGAGTTTAAAGGAGGGAAGCCAACAAGAGTCAAGAGTAGACTTGCCCGCTATTATCAATCGTTAACGGAAAAATTATCCCAGAAGGCAATTTTATTTGCGCGTTGGAACAGGCCCACGCCACCGCTCCCTGTAATACTGTCGTCGGTCGTTGTCAGCAACTGAGTTCCGTCAACCGAAACGGTGATGTTGGTTCCATTGACGACAATTTTAATGTGATACCACGTATTGACCGAAAACGCTGTTGTCGTTGCATAACCGATGGTTGTCCGTGTCCCATTTGTAATTTTAAACAGCTGTATATCTGATCTTCGAATGCCACAACGAATCGAATAATAATTGTCTTTATCCTTGATCCTGAAAGCTATACCACCGAAATAGCCATCCGAAGCGATAGCTTTAGAATCGACCTCGATTGTGCCATCAGTAAAAGATATTTCTTTGTTCCAGATTACATGGCAATCCTCATACACAGTTTCAGGAGCGAATTTCACCGTGAGCACCTTGTTATTGGCAGCTGCACCCGGGGCGGTCGCATCGGCAACTACCTCAAAGGTGGCTAATAGACCAGTCTTATTAATCGATTCGCTTTTCCATCCGGCAGGTTTCGCTCCTACTGCAATATCATCAAAATTCCATGTTTTCGTGGCGCCAAAAGCCAGCCCAACCATACAAAGAACTACAACCAAAACACTCCCATATACTCGTCTCATACTTAACCTCCTTTGAATTGTTAATAGATTATACTTTAATTTGGCCTGAGGTGCTCCCCAAAATTCGGACAGGTATTTAAGGTGTAAAAGGCCTCCTGAGCTGCACCCATTTTATTGAGCATCCTTTATGAGAGAATTGATGATTAAAAAACATGCTCCAATGCCGCACCCCGCGTCAGTTGGGCAACGGATGCATCCAGGGCTAAGTCGCCTAAAGAAGAATGGGGTCTCGTTTTGTTGTAATCCTTGCGCCAGTCATCGATGATCTGCCTGGTTTCCTCCAAGCTTTGAAACCAGTTCAAGTTCAGACATTCATTACGTAGCTTATCATTGAAACTCTCGATGAACGCATTTTCCACAGGCCGTCCGGTAGCAATGAAGTCAAACGGAGACTTGACCACTTCATACAGAATTTATAGGTGTCCACTTCCCTATCTATGATAAAAACAGTGATAGATTTACTTAATACTCTCCTATGGCCCTCAATAATCCGGCCTTTGCTAAATTATGGTCATAGAGGGCGTTATAATAATTCATCCTTGCCTGAGAAAGAAGTGTCTGGGCGTCCAGGACCTCTGTAGATGTAGTCACCTGTGTCTTGTAGCGGTCCTCGCTTACTCTCAAGTTCTCTTCTGCCTGATCAACTGCCTTTTGGGCGGTTGGTATATTTTTCTCAGCTTCACTGAGATCCAGGATCGGATTTTGTAGTTCGAGCCTTATGCCATCTTCCAAAGCCTTCCTAACCTGTGACAGCTGTCTTTTGAGACTCTCATTCTGCCTAACTGAATTTCATGTCTTACCCCAGTCCCAAAAAGTCCATGAAAGACCTACAACAGCCCGCCAACTGCTAGATTCATGAAAGTCACTACCGGACACTTCAGGTGCATCGCCTTCTTTTATATAGTTGTAATTCAATGCGATCTCAGGATAATATTTGCTCTTGGCTAATTTGATCTGCTGATCAATCTGCATACTATTTATTTCAAGTATTTTTATCTCAGGACGATTTTGAAGAGCAATATTTAAATATTCTTCAAAATCGGGATTTTCCAGCTGATAGACCAGGATATCTTCAATCTCAACCAAACTGTTTATAGACCTTGACAATAGGTTATTAAAGGATGCCCTGGAGAGCCGCGAAGCATTTAGGGCCTTTATAAGATCGTGTTGAGCGTTTGCCAGCTCCACTTCCGCCTTTAACAGGTCATTTATAGGGATCACGCCTGCCTCGTAAAAACTATTCGCCACTTTGAGATGGGATTCCAATGACTCCACAGCGCTTTTTGCTTCATCCACTGTCTTATCAGCCTTAAGTATATTGAAATAAGACTCTTTTACCATTAAGGCCAGATCAAGCTTTTCAAGGTCAAGATCCATTTTGCTTTGATCTATTCCCAGCTTCGCCAGCTCAAAGGAACTGGTCAGGGCAAAACCTGTAAATAGAGGCTGGGTAATACTCCCTGTCCATCGAAAATTATTCTGGGCGCCTGTTTCTATCTCCCCACCGCTCCCTTGGGTACCTGTAAGTGCCGGTGAGATGATAGTCGTTGCTTCACCCAACCTGGTATAGGTGTAAGATGTGCTGAATGTGGGTAAAAAGCCGGCCTTGGCCTGCTTTTCCACAAATCCATTCGCTTCTATCTTCTCCTCTTTCTCTTTTATCGCCCAGTTCTTTTCAAAGGCCTCCCTGATACTATCGTCAATTGTGTAAATCTTTACCCTTTCTTCATCGGCATGACCGACCTGGAGAAAGGATAAAGTTATAAATATTACAATCTGTAACATTATAATTAATAAGATTTCATATCTTGTCATTTCATATCTCCATTTTATCTGGCATTTTTATCCTAGATCTCCACGGGGTTAAATCCATGGCAATAAGAAGGCTCTTACTAATTCGAGATCTTGATAGCGGATAATCATTTGTACAAAGACAAAAAGATGCCGGGTCTTATTCGGTCCTGAGGGCCTCGATAGGCTCCAACTCCGAGGCTTTCGTCGCCGGATAAATTCCGGAAATCAGCCCGATAATAAAGGATAGAACCAATCCTGCGAAAGTGGCGTCCCATGCTTGAATCGCGGGCCAATTGCCAAGCTTAGAGGCAATGAAGGTCGATAGAATTCCCAGTAAAACTCCAAGAGATCCGCCCAGACAGGCGATAATAAGTGATTCCAGTAAAAACTGGGTTCGAATATCACGACGACGAGCGCCTATGGCCCTACGCAATCCAATTTCTTTTCTCCTCTCCCGGCTTACCGTAAGCATGACTGCAAGAATCCCAATACCCCCGACTAGAAGCGATATTGCGGCAACACTTGCGACCAGAAAAGTCAGGATTCGGGAAGATTCTCTCTCTGTTTGGATCAAGGTGGCCTGATTCTGAATGGTGAAGTCATCGGGTTTATCCCGCAACCTGTGCCTCTCGCGCAATAACTCTCTTGTTTCCGCCTCAGCGCGTTCCAATCGAGTAGAGTCTGTGACCTGAATGTGTATTCTTTGTATGTAATTCGTGCGTACCAGCCTATGCATTGCGGTCTTTATCGGGATAAGAATTCTGTCATCCCGATCCACTCCATTGGCGTCCACCCCTTTAGCTTTCATAACCCCTACAACTTCGAAAGGTACGCCACCGATTCGAATTCGATAGCCGACAGGATCTTCGCCGTGAAATATTTTTTCAACAATTACCGAGCCCATGACCGCAACTCTCTGGCCCATGTCATTTTCGACAGAATCGAAACTACGGCCCTTTTCTATCTCTATATTACGGATTCGAAAGGCGGCAGGAGCAATCCCAACGATTTTCGTCTTCAGGTTTTCCGATTCCCACTGCACATTCATCTTGCGACTTGTCTCGGGGGCTACATCCATGACATATGAGCAGTGGTCCCCTATTGCGTCTGCATCCCCGGGCCGCAGTGAAGTAACAATCGCAGACTGCCTTTCTCGACCACCCACGAGGGTAATATGCCCGGCATTTACGACAATCAAGTTGGTACCCATGTCGTTGATCATATCGAGCACGCGTTTCTGGGTTCCCCGTCCCATGGACACCATAACGACTACGGCAGCAACTCCTATGGTTATGCTTGATATGCACAAGGCTGTACGTAATTTATGAGCAGCGAGAAGCTTACATGACAATGCGATGGTTTTGGTTATTTTCAAGACAATCCCTGGATTTGACGATCCGCCATTGCGTTTATTCTAGAAGGAGTCGCAAGGGCTTCGTGTATGATGTATTTTTATCCCTTAATCTGTCCGTCTTTGAGTTCCAGGATCCGTTGCGCGTGTTCTGCAACTGCCTGATCATGGGTCACAACGATTATAGTTCTTCCCTCTTTATGGAGACGATTGAAAATTTCCAGGATTTCAGCCGTGCTCTGGGAATCCAGATTGCCAGTCGGCTCATCAGCCAGAATTACATCAGGGTTATTTATCAAGGCTCTGGCTATAGCCACCCTTTGCTGCTGCCCCCCCGACAATTCGTTGGCAAAGTATTCCCTTCGATCTTCCAGACCGACATTGGCCAGAAATTTATCGGCAAGCTGTATTGCGCCTGTCGGATATTTATCCGTGTAGATAAGTGGCAGGAGGACGTTTTCAAGCGCGGTGGTTCGTTCCAACAGGAAAAACTGCTGGAAGACAAACCCGAACTTCTTGTTTCTCAACGCAGAAAGGGCATCATCGTCCAGTTTTAAGACATCGACACCGTCCAGTACATACTGTCCTTTAGTGGGCTTATCAAGACACCCGATGATGTTCATAAGTGTGGACTTGCCGGTACCCGACGATCCCATGATTGCCACATATTCCCCGCGTTGAACCGAAATGGTTATGCCATGCAGAACGCGGGTTGCAACCGAAGCCTTTGTATATGTTTTTTCAATGTCTCTGATCTCTATCATACTTGGATCTTCTCTTTCCCACTAAGCTCTCAAAGTGTCTAGAGGATTTTGGTTCGCAGCTTTCTTTGCAGGGTATATGCAAAAGATTACCGCAATGAGACTACATGTTATGATAGCGGCTACAAAAGCTAGGGGTGTGACATTGCTGGCAGCCACATTCATGCTCGAAAGGATAATAGAACCGACGTATCCCAGAATGGTGCCCAAAACCCCCCCCATTAATGAGATGAAGAGACACTCAATCATGAATTGCTGAAGAATGTCATTCTTCCGTGCGCCAAGCGCCCTTCGGATTCCTATTTCACCTTTCCTTGCAGAAACCGAGGCAAGCATTATATTCGTAATCACAATGCCTGCGACAAGCAGGGAAATTCCGACGATTCCGGTAAGCAAATTTATCAAGGATCTTGAGGCGCCATAGGCCATGTCGATCAGATCCTGAGGGGTTCTCATGGCAAAATCATCCGGCTCGCCAGGTGCGAGCTTATGGCGTTCACGAAGCACGGCGCTCACGTCCTCGACAGTCTTGTTTAGATAATCAATATCCTCAACTGTAATCACTATTTGTGTCAGATGAACATCTCTAAAGAGCCTCTTGGTGTAAGTAGTAATAGGAATGATGATACGGTCGTCTCTATCGCGCCCCGCAGAAGATATTCCCTTCCACACGAGTTCACCCTTGACGGTGAAGGGGACATCCTTGATTTGGATTGTTTGACCGATTGGATCTGCCTCGCCGAACAGATTCTTCTTTACCGTCTGTCCGATAAGACACACTCTGGCAGCAAAAGAAACATCTTCCTCGGATATGAATGTCCCCCTGTGGGGACCGAAATCGCGGATCTGGTCCCACATAGGAGCAACACCGAAGACCCTGGTAAGTGTGAAATTGTCACCACCTTTAACCTCGATTTCCTTGCGGTCTTTTACCGGCGAGATAGCAACAATATTTCCGACGTGTTGACGTATGGCATCGACATCTTCTTCGATTAGCGATACGACCTCCCGGCTTCCCGAGGGAAGTCCGGTATGCTTGTCCGACCCCGGTCGGACCTGTAAAAGATCCGGCCCCTGCCTATTGACAGTGTCCATTACTTCTTTGTACACTCCCTGGCTCACACAGATTATCATTGTGAGAGAAGTAACTCCAACCGCTATGCCCAGTATCATAATGAATGCCCGGAGCCTGTTGTTCCTCGCCATACGGAACGATTCTCTTGCAATTCGCACTATTCTGGTCATAATTCTCATCCTCCTAAGTCGCTGTGATCCTCAAGCACTTCATCCCCTTCCTTAAGACCCTCCGTGATTTCCAGAAAACGACCTTGCTTCCAGCCGATTTGAACCTCACGCATTACCGGCCTTCCATTCTCGATCAAGTATACAGAGTTGATTCCTCCAGATTTTTTCACGGAACTCGCTGGCACCACGAGAATATCCTCACCAGTTTCGAGGAATATTGAGACATTAGCCGTCATTTCCGGGCGAAGTATATCTGAAGAGGTTTTCTGGGTTTTAACCACGACGTTATAGAAAACAACATTTTCTTTGAGTATTGCTTTTGGATAAATCCCAACAACCTCCCCTTCTATGTCAATTGAAGGAAAAGCCTCAACCGTAAAGGTGGCCTTCTGACCGATCTTGATCTTACCGATATCGACCTCATCAACATAGGTCTCAACTTGAAGCCGATCAAGATCAATAATCGTGACGAATGTGGGCGCGCTCAACCCAACGGCGACGGTTTCTCCTTCCTGCGTTGAGACAGAAGCAATTATCCCCTGAATAGGCGCACGTAAGGTGGCATATGACAATTCTACCTCAGAGATTCTCAGCGCGGCCCTTGCGCCTTCAACTTCCGCGTTCAGTAATTTCAAGTCTTCTTCAAGCATCTTCTCTATCAGTACCAGCGTCTTAGAACTCGCCTCCAAATCCGCCTTGGCCACTAACAGCCCCTCTCTGGCCTGGTCGAGAACCTGCCTGGATACGCGATTTTCATTGAATAGGGTTGATTGCCTTTCATGTTCTATCACTTTTAGTTCATAGGTCGCCATGAATCGACTCAAATCGGCCTCGGCCTTCTCGATCTCGATGGGGCCGAGCTCTTGCCGTGATGCAAGATTGATCTTTGCGCTATTTAGCTCAGCCTGCTGCTTTTCGACGGCCGCTTCTAATTCATCTTTTTCCAGTTCCGCGATGACCTGTCCCTTCTCTACAAAATCACCTATATTGGCATGAAGATGCTCAACCTTGCCTGGTATCCGAGCACCCAGACGTACCTCCGCACCTACCTGTGGTTTGACCGTGCCGAGGGCGGTAACTGCGGGAGAGAAAGTTTGCTTAGCAACTCGAATCGTTCTATACTCGGACTTGTTTCTTTCTGAAGAACAGCTGTGAAGTGACAGAATTCCAAGATTACAGAGGAGGATAATGAAGTAGATAGATGTCTTTAAGATTATTCTTCTAAATATTGAATCCGGAATATAGCTTCTCCGTTTGGCAACGAACTCATGAGGTCGTGGACCTTGCCCAAGCGGAGAGCTAGGACCGCCTGGAGTGGTCATTCCTTTCACCTTTCCTTCAGATATCTCCTGGGGGGCGTCTGGGTTGTAAGTTTGCCGGTCATGTTGGGCTTATCTTCTCTTCTTGTTCATAAGTGGCAAGAGTGGTCTACTGGTTTTTTTCGTGCCTGTTAACTTGTCTCCTGATACTTTGAACGTGAATATCCGTTCTCCTGTTGATCCCGACGGGCTACTTATCTGAGCAATCCACTTGCCGCTGATGTTTGTGGCAACCGACGCCACGGAAAACAGCACTGTAGATTTCTTGCCTTTTGTCTCTCTTATTTTGACCCTATAATACCTAAGACGTTTGGTCGAGGAAAAAAGTTACATGGATTATTACTGAAATCACCTCAGATCCTGAATAGGCGTCCATTTCTGACCTAGAGCAGAAACTCAAAGTGGGTTCACATCACTTTTCAATCCCTAAAATTTACTGTCTATCTCTTGCATTTTTCCGCTAATAGCTGTGTAGTCTATTGATATTAGATATACCAATTCGACTTCGGGTCTCCCTCATTATGGAGCTATAACCAAATAATAAAGGGGATAAGTCTCCGATTGATTTTTGTTGGAGAATAAAAAAGGTGACATCGGTTTCAAAAGGACTTGTGACAATGCTATAGATACATGATACTTAATAGAGCTTAACCTGTGATATCATCATCCGATCAAGTGAAAAGATCAACCACCTCATAAACCTGAGAGATGTTTGACATACATGAGATAAGCGTAAACATGGGATACCTGCTTCTATAGATGGCAACTTCAGCTAAACCCGTGATAAGTGAATCATACTCAAATGTTTCCATCTCACGTACCTCTTCAAACTTGCTAAAGAGTTTTTAGCGAATCAGAAACCTTCCCTCTAACACAGCAGGTGTTCTTTCAGACCTATTATGGCATAACACCTTGATATTACTATTTATTAACGTAGAGTCATTTGTCAGGAAGGCTTTGTTGTTAAAAATCAGGGCATGTAATATCAACCACTTACGGGTTATAAGTTTCTTATAGAGACCCTGAGTGGGGGAGACATAGGGGAGACAAAACGCCCTGAATGGCAAAAGGACGCCTTTTTGAGACGGCCTAGGTTATTTCCGTCCCAAGCCTGGTTTTAAAAATGCTTTGAGGCAAAGGCTCTTCCTGAATGACTTTTTAGGTATTTTTCAAATGCGGCCGCCTTTTCCCGAGAGCGGAAGGCGATAGCTGTTTCAATTTGCCAAGGCCGATATCTGGATGTATGGGGATTGCTTCCCTGGTTATGAGACTTTAGACGGGCCTCTAAATCATCAGTCAGCCCAATGTATCGCCGGGTTGCGTCTTTCTGACTTAAAAGGATGTAAACATAACTGAAGCCCTTCAATTCTTTCCTCTGGCTTGCCAAGGCGCAGTTCGAAATGGTGATTTTTAGCCCGGCTACGCCCATTCGACAATCTCAGGGCTATGCCGTGGCAGTCTCGTTTCTCAACTACGTTTCGAACGGAGACTGGTCGGGGCGAGAGGATTTGAACCTCCGACTCCCTGCTCCCAAAGCAGGTGCGCTACCAGGCTGCGCCACGCCCCGAAGAAATCAAAAAATATATCTTTTACAGGATAAAAGCAAGGGCTAAAAGCCGCGATTAGGTTTCAGCTGCCAGCAATCAGCCTCCAACCATCTTTTCATTGACTTTCACTTGCACAAATTTTAAAAGATTTTTACACGAGAGGATCCGGGAAAATTATGGAAGATATCCAGAACCACGCAGATGACAGGAATATAGATATTGACCAGGTGGGGGTCAAGGGGATCAGCTATCCTATCACGGTGCTTGATAAGAAGATGGGGAAACAGCAGACCGTAGCTAAAATCAACATGTATGTTAGCCTGCCCAGACATTACAAGGGAACCCATATGAGCCGTTTCGTGGAGATATTAAACGAGCATAGCAAGAGGATATCTCTTCAGAATTTCTCCGAGATCTTAGGTGAAGTCAAGGAGCGGCTGAATGCGGAAAGCTCCCACATGGAGATCACCTTTCCCTATTTTATCAACAAGAGGGCCCCCGTGTCAGGCAGCGAAGGCCTTATGCAATATAAATGCACCTTTAAGGGATCATTGCATAGAGGTACGGATCTTATAACCGCCATACATGTCCCCATCTCGACCCTGTGCCCCTGCTCAAAGGAGATAAGCGATTTCGGCGCTCACAACCAGCGCGGAGAGGTTACGCTCCAGGTCAGGTTCAAGAAGTTTATATGGATAGAGGACCTGATCGCTCTTGTGGAGGAATCAGCATCGAGCGATGTATATTCGGTTCTCAAGCGGGAAGACGAAAAATACGTAACCGAGAGGGCATATGAACATCCTATGTTTGTTGAAGACATAGTGAGAGACATAGCCGAGAAGTTGAATAAGGATTCAAATATCACCTGGTTTGCCGTGGAGTCGGAAAACTATGAATCCATTCATAATCATAACGCATATGCCTATATAGAGAAGCATAAGACATAGTAGGTGGTGGGTAGCTGGTTGTAGGTTGTTCGCAAAAGTTATTAAACCAAATAGTAAAGACTCAATGAGGCTTCAGCATACACAGGGCAATACTTATTTATGGAACGTACAAATTTTGAAAAGCTTCGTGTGTATCAGTTGTCAGAGGAGTTGTCAGATCGGGCATGGGAGGTAGCCTCAAAATGGGAGAGGCTGGCCCAAAAGACGGTGGGTATACAATTTATAAAGTCGGCTGATAGTATTGGGGCAAATATCGCTGAAGGAAACGGACGAGGAAGCCTGAATGAGAACCGATGTTTTGCAAAGATAGCAAGAGGTTCTTTATTCGAAGTTAAGCATTGGCTGAGAAGAGCTTATCAAAGAAGGTTGCTGTCTCAGGGCGAAATAAATGTTTTCCAGGAGATTATTGAAGAATTAACACCTAAACTTAGCGCCTATATCAATTCATTTATTAGGAACAACTAGCGACCGACAACCGACAATCATGAGGAATAGAATGACGAATGATCTGAAAAAGATGTACCGTACCGTTATGGATGACCATTTTCCGCCGGAGATCACCGTATCTTTCGGCGATCAGGTGCTTGTTTATCGAAAAAGGGCGTGGAAGATACTGGATGAAAAGAGTGGCGAACTGATCGAAAAGGGGCTTCGATACGGTGAAAACCCCGGGCAGGAGGCCGCCCTCTATGAGCTGGTCAACGGTAATCTGGTATTAGGTGATTGCAAGTTCATAGAACCCGGCAACGGCCTGGTATCCGCCATAACCGCTGAAGACATGATCCGGGCCGGAAAGCATCCTGGAAAGACCAACCTTACCGACATGGATAATGCGATTAATATTATCAAATATCTTTCACAGGGCCCGTCCGCGGTTATCGTAAAGCACAACAATCCCTGCGGCGTGGCCTACGGTTCGACACTTTCGGAGGCCTACAATAAGGCCAATATGGCGGACAGGATAGCAGCATTCGGCGGGTGCGCGGTCTTTAACGGGCCCGTGGACAGGCAGACGGCGCATCTAATATCGGAAAATTACCTGGAAGTGGTGGCGGCACCGGACTTTGAAGAAGGGACTATCCCGGTGCTGGCAAAGAGGGCGAATCTTAGAATCGTACGCATAGGGAAAATCGATGACCTCTCCTATTATTTGAATGCCAGGTTCGTGGATTTTAAGAGCCTGATGGACGGCGGGATCATTGTACAGCAGTCTCCCCTTAACCGGATAAGGGCGGCCGCTGATTTCACCCTTGCCTCAACGGAGTACAAGGGAAAGACCTATTTAATTGAACGAAACCCCACTGAAGAGGATTATGCGGATATGCTGTTCGGGTGGCAGGTGGAGCAGGGTATTACTTCGAATTCAGTAATATATGTAAAAGAAGGGGTAACCGTGGGGATCGGAACCGGCGAGCAGGACAGGGTCGGAGTAGCGGAGATCGCGGTTTATAAGGCCTATACCAAGTATGGTGACGCCATATGTTTTAAGAAGCACGGGGTGCCCTACAAGGACCTCGGCCTTATGGTCCGGAAAGGTGAAAAGGATAGCTCATTATTAGATGAGATAGATAAAGAGACAAAAGGGACCAGGGGAGGCCTGATAGGTTCCACCATGGTCTCGGACGCGTTCTTTCCTTTCAGGGACGGTGTGGATGTGGGCATCAAGGAAGGCGTGAAGGCAATTGTCCAGCCCGGGGGCTCCATAAGGGATTTTGAGGTCATTGAGGCGTGTAATGAAGCCGATCCCCAGGTGACCATGGTCTTTACCGGACAGAGGGCCTTCAAGCATTGATAAAAGAAAGGCTAAGGGCACAGGGCGCAAGGCCCATGATGCAGATAGCCTTTTTGAAGCGCACTATTGGACCTTAAGAAGGACGCGTCCCTCGGGAGATTTCGTCTGAGGAAGGCCCATGTCATAGAGATTAGAGAAAAAGTTATCTAATGCATAGACTATTCAACCTCCCTCCCAGATCCAGGTCTGCCTGGATTTCTTAGATTAGGGCGTATTTAATCCCACATTGCCCTGTATGCATACATCACCTCTCCTTCACTCATTTTTCATTTTGCGTCTGCTAAATGGACCTACAATATGATGGGGTGATATTCTGTTGACATACAACGCCGAACTTCATATACATCATTCCTCAAAAAGGGAATTCTTTTCAACCAACTCAACCAACGAATCCTTGTCGAAGGTCCCGAGCTTTTATGGGAGAGTCGTAATACATGTCGTCTTGAAAAGAACGGGTGTGACCGAAGGGCTGTCCCTTTTCTCCGTTCCGGATCTCCCAGGCTGGTCATTTCAAGGGTTTACGGCCGTGGGATGCCTACCCCCTCCGCTGTTCTCCCGTGCCTCCGGCACGGGAGCCGGGGGGTCCCCCACCCGTAACTCTCTGAAATAACAGCGCCTTCCCGATAGTCACTACAAAAAGGAACAGCCCTCCGGCCCTGCATAAGGTGACGGCTGTTCTTGGAAAGACGACATCTCGGCAGCTATTAGCAATGAGCTATGAGCTACTTAATCCCTAATCCCTATTTAATATTAACCATTTAACCATTAACCAATCCGCTCTGCTCCTTACGCCTCGCGCCTTACGCCATGCGCTATGCGGTTTGCTCCATGCACATGGCCCATATAGCGCAAAATATCTAGATATCATTAACTAGCGTACTCATTAACCGGATGAACCCTTGATGGTCATGTCTTAGCCAGTTTGAAGTATCCCACCAAGTAATCGCCAAGACCCTTTATGTCATCCAGTTTGAAAGTGGGGATCTCAAGATGGAGATCAGCGTCGGTTATTACGGCAATCAGGTTTGGGTCTTCCGTAAACTGTGGTTTATCATGGAGGTCATGTCTGAATATCTCAACCTTGGGCAAAGCCTCAAACTTGAACCCCTCCACCAGGATGATATCCATCTCCGTAAAAAAAGAAATCAGTTCATAGGGCCTGTGGTCATGATTCACGTCCATGACCATGCTTATCAGGCCGGGAGACGAAATAATGGTTGTTTCAGCCCCTGCCTTTTTATGACGCCAGCTGTCCTTGCCCGGATGATCAATTCCATAATCCCCGGGGTGATGCTTGATGGTGCCCACCCTTAACCCCCTTTTTTTGATCTCGGGTATCAGTTTCTCCAGGAGGGTAGTCTTACCCGAACCGGACATGCCTGCAATAATGACCAAGGGAGGATATTTTTCTTTGAAAACAGATTTGAATATCCTGTCGTCCGCTTTGACGCACTCTTTTTTAAGCCTGTTATATCTTTCCAGGAGGTCCTTGCCCTCCTTTGTCAGGTGAGATCCTAGCTTTCTATCCGTATGGACGATCTTGGTGTTCATATGGGCTTCTGTAGCCTTGATTTTACTCCATACCCCTTTGTAGGACATCTTCATGATCTTGGCGGTCTGGTTCAGGGACCCCATCCTTTCGATTGTCTCAAGGATCTCTTTTCGGCCTTCGCCTATTATGATCTCATTATTTTGATCCACAATCCATTGCTTTGAAAGAAGTTTAAAGGAACCCATGGCGAATTTCTCCCTGTAATTTCAATTAGTTAGCTCTATACATAATTGTCCGCTCCTTGAGGGGTCGTACCCACCCAGGATCTCCACCCTTTTCCGAAAACCGGGTGATCTGATCGTCTCAAGCAGCGCCTGAATATTCGGATTGTCCAGCATTGAGGACGGAACAACCAGGTCGTATTGTTCCCTTTCCATGGACACAAAGCCCAGATCAAGGGCCTTTGCAGCGGCAAAGATGCCCATACCGCAATCAGCCGCTCCGCTCAGGACATCAACGGCAACGGCCATATGGGTGAACTCCACGTGATTGTAGCCTCTTATTGAGTCGGGGTTTATCCCGGATTGCTCCAGGCGATAATCGAGCAGGACCCTTGTCCCTGATCCTGCCTGCCGGTTGACAAAGGTTATGTCGTCCCTGACAAGATCATTAATGCCCTTTATCCCTTTCGGATTGTTTTTTGCGACAATCAATCCCTGATCTCTCAACACCAGGTGGAACACACTCACCTTTATGCCTTTCAGGTATCTTTTTATGTATGATATATTGTATTCGCCTGTTTCACTATCAAGAAGATGAGAGCCTGACAAATGACAGAGCCCCTTTCTCAGGGCCATGAGCCCGCCAAGACTGCCCACGTTCCCGGAAGATACCCGTATATTCCTCCCTCCGCGCCTGATCTCATCACCCAGGATGTCTATGGTGATATCGTGGCTCCCAATAATAACCAATGTATTCATAAGGTCTTCATCGTCAACCAGGAGTTCGGCTTCAATTTCCTCATCCTGGGAGACACCTTCGGAAAGGGCCGGGATGGGTATTATGCCTTCGGCCCTGGTGAGGGTGGTTACGGATCCGGCCGCCCTGGGAAGGGGCGTGGCAATCAGCCTCTCACCCACTTTTCCTATATTTACCCTTAAAAACTCCTCTATGCCTAATCTGGAAGGGATATCCCTGGAGGGTTTAACGGTTACGAGTTTCCTGGCCGGGGGGCTCAGACCCTGCAGATTCAACAGAAGGGGTCGTACGAATTCTTGGAAGGACAAAAAGGCCGAGACAATATAACCGGGATTGCCGACAACGGGCTTGCCGTTTATAACGCCCAGAATGGTGGGTTTGCCCGGCATCATGGCAACACCATGCACAAGTACTTCTCCCATTTCCTTTATGATTTCAGCCGTATAGTCCCTGGTTCCGGCCGATGATCCGGCATTGATGATGATTAGATCTGCGTCCGATTCAACCGCCTTTCTTAAGGCGTTTCTGATATCATCCTCGATATCAGGGACTATGTCATAGACCTCAGGCAGGCCGTGATTTTCCAGGATAAGCCCCGAGAGTATGATTGAATTGGATTCAATGATCTGATCCTTTTTTAACTGTTCGGGCCTTTTAAGGGCTCCATGATGGATGAGTTCCGACCCGGACGGGATAATTGCTACCTTTGGTTTTTTCCATACCCGGATATTCAATACCCCTCCTGATATCAGTGCTCCCATGTCATATGGCCGTATCCTGTGATTCTGAGGCAGGAGAAGCTGGGTGGCTACTATATCCTCGCCCACTTTCCTTATATTCTGCCAGGGGTATGCGGGGTCCCGGATCTCCAGGTGATGGTCATCCAGTTGATGCACTTTTTCGATCATAATAACAGCGTTAAACCCCGAAGGTAATGACTGACCCGTATTGATCCACAGTGCGTCCCTGCCTATTCTTAGGGTCTTAGGAGCCTTTTCTGTGGTCCCGAAGGTCTGTTCCGCCCGGACCGCAATCCCGTCCATGGCAGCCGAATGATAGGAGGGCGCCGAGATTCGGGCAAACACGGGTTCGGAGGTAACTCGTGCCAGGGCCTCTTTCGAAGGGGTTTCTTCTGGGAGCGTCTTTTTTTCGACCCATATCCTTGAGAATATCTCTCTGGCCTCTTCAATGCTCTTCATATCCAGGTAGACATGTCTTTTCATGGTAATATCCTTATAAAGGGGCAAAGAGTATCACCCGGACAACCTGCCCCTGATAAAGACCTTCGGTATTCCGGTCCACCCGAACCAACCCGTGGGCCTCAACCAGGGTGGATATGAGGCCTGATTTGCCGAAAATGGGGTCTGCTATTATCTTATCCCCTTTATGCTCTAATCTAACCCTTATATAATCATCCCTGCCGTTGGCTGATTCGATATTCCGACTCAGCTCCGCGTTCGTGTGGTAACACGAGACGGCACGGGAATCATTTCTTCCCGACAGCCTGGATATAAAGGGTTTTAGAAATACCTGTGCTATGACTATAGTTGAAACAGCATGGCCGGGGAGTCCGAATACCGCACGGCTTCCTATCCTTGCGATAATGGTGGGTTTCCCGGGGCTGATGGAAATGCCATGGACGAGCAGTTCCATCTCTTGGAATGACTCACATACCTTCAAAGTAAGGTCCCTGGTCCCCACGGAACTACCCCCTGATATCCAGACCGTGTCCGCCATATCAAGGCCCTGGACAACTTTATCCCTGAGTTGTGTAAAATCATCCTTGCATAATCCCAGGGTGATGGGGATAGCACCGGCATACCGGCAGAAGGCACCCAGGGTATGGCTGTTGATATCTCTCACCTGTCCAGCCACGGGTTTTTTATCAATAGGGATAATTTCGTCACCGGTGGATATAATCGCGACCCGAGGTCTTTTATATACCTGGACATCGATAATACCAAGGCCCGCCAGCAGGCCCAGATCCTGGGGTCTCATGGAACAGCCCTTTTCAAAGACGATGCCTCCCTGTTTAAAATCGTCATCCGGCCGGATCACATTCTCCAGCGGGGATATGGCACGGGTTACCTCAAGGGTTTTTTTATCCAGTTCGTGGCAGTACTCCAGCATCACTACCCCGTCCGCACCTTCAGGGAGCATGCCTCCTGTGGGGATCTTCACGGCCTTGCCGGAGGCGCAGGCCACCGCAGGGGTTTCTCCCATCGTGACCTCCGCAGATACGTCAAGAAGGGCGGGGAGACTCTCGGTCGCACCGAATGTGTCTTCCGCTTTAACCGCATAGCCGTCCACGGATGACCTGTAAAAGCCCGGGAGATTCTCCGGGGAAGGGATATCTCGGCTTATGACCCGTCCCAGGGCATCGTCTATGGAAGAGTTCTCCTCGCCGACCGAATCGAAGCCTTCCAGTATCTTCAAGACCTTTTCCGATGTTTTGACCTTAAAAAACAAACTCTCTACTCCTCATTTAAAAGATGGTTGCTGGAACCGAATGGAATGGCCAAAGGTTATATCATTTATGATCTAACACAGGCCATAGAATTCTGCAAGCCACAAGTTGATATACCTGGGTTTTCATGTAGACCAATTGATCCCGGTAAACCTCTGCACATTAATGTTCCACGTGAAACATTTATGTTTCATCCGGGTAATGAGTACGTAGACAAGTAAAAGATTAAATCTTATCCGCTTTCGCAGAAGACCACGGGTTTACCCGTGGGGCTCCATTATAACTACCTTAATGGCCCATGGGGATCTCTTTTACGCGGCGAAAATATTAACAGCATGCTGATTACGTAAGGTGCCACCCAGGCGGGCGGAATAATTATGAGATAATACAAAATTATCGAGTCCGGCCAAGTTTGGCAAAGGCTACCCGCCCGCCTCGTCTTGTTTTGTGCAGGGTTATTGCACATAAACGAGTTCGCCGCTTAAAAGAGAGCCCCATGGGCCATATAGCGCAAAATATTTGGATATCATTAACTGGCGCGCTCATTAACCGGATGAACCGCATTTATTTTCCTTTCCAACAATTGTCTAATGTGCTATCAGATTATCACAAGGAAACAGGGTGGGGCTGACAGCAGTGGAAGGCCGGGATATGCTGCTTTGACCTGAAATGTGCGCATAATTAGGTGTGGGGAGACCAGACTAAAGACATGGGATGTATAATCTCTGTTTCAAACCAGAAAGGCGGGGTAGGGAAGACAACAACAGCCGTAAATCTGTCGGCATCCATTGCTGTTTCCGGCAAGAAGACCTTGCTTATTGACTGTGACCCTCAGGGGAATGCCACCACCGGCCTGGGGATAAACAAATCCGAATTGGATTCGGGCCTCTATGACCTGATGCTGGGAGCCGAGACTGAAGAGAACGTCCTAATCGAGACACCCATCTCAACTTTGTCCGTAATCGGAGCAACCAGGGCCTTGATCGGCGCAGAAGTTGAGATGTATACGGAAAACGAGAGGGAATATATCCTAAAAAGAAGTATTGCAACCCTAACCGATAAGTATGATTATATATTCTTAGATTGTCCCCCGTCTCTGGGGTTTATGACTTTAAACGCCATTACCGCGGCCGATTTTGTGTTGGTTCCTCTACAATGTGAGTACTATGCCCTGGAGGGGTTGAGTCAATTGTTGAGTACCCTCAAGGCGGTCAAGAGAGGCCTTAATCCTTCCTTGAAGATAATCGGGATATTATTGACCATGTTCGATACCCGCAACAACCTGTCATCCCAGGTGGAAGAAGAGGTTAGAAGCCACTTTAAAGGGACGGTATTTAAAACCCTGATCCCACGAAATGTGCGGTTAAGTGAGGCGCCCAGCCATGGGAAACCCATAGTCCTCTATGACATTAATTCAAAAGGCGCTCAAAGTTATGTTCAACTGGCAGAGGAAGTTATAAACAGGGGAGGTTGATAATGGTGAAAAGAAAGGCATTGGGCAAGGGGCTGGGGGCCCTTATTCCGGAAGCGAATGGACTACAGACGGAAGGGGAAAGGTTTTTTCAGTGCCCGATCGAGTCAATTGAACCGAACCCCTTACAACCCCGCCAGGGATTTGATGATGCCGATCTTGCTAAACTTGCCCAATCGGTGAAGGAAAAGGGTATATTAACACCGGTGCTTGTGACCAAGGCAGGCAAAGGCTATCGCCTGATAGCGGGTGAGCGTCGCTGGAGAGCCGCCCAAAAGGCGGGTTTAGAAAGGATCCCTGTTGTTGTGAGGGAATCGACCCCGATTGAATCCCTTGAACTTGCCCTGGTCGAGAATATTCACAGAAAGGATCTGAACCCTGTGGAGGAGGCCCTTGCCTATAAGCGGTGGCTTGAAGATACCAATACAACCCAAGAGGCCCTCGCCAGAATTGTAGGAAAGGAACGGTCTTCTATAACTAATGTGCTAAGATTATTAACTCTTCCCAAAGAGATCCAGCAGGATATTGTCGATCTCAGGCTATCCATGGGACACGCGCGAGTCCTTGCGGGTATCAAGAATAAGGGCGATCAGATCAGATTACGAGATTTGATTATCAAAAAGGGACTTTCTGTCAGGCAGACCGAAAACATTATTAAGAAAGACCGTTCGGGAAAAAGGACAAAGGCCAGGAAATCAGAACAGGAATATTATTTTCAATCCCTTGCCGACAGTTTAAAAAGGGCCTTGGGAACAAAGGTCGTGATCAAAAGGACCGGTAAGAAGGGTCTTATAAGTATCTACTTCTATTCTGACGAGGAATTGGATCGCCTGATTGAGATTCTAACGTGAACGCCCTTGCCTCCATTTTCTCTCTTTTCCCTTTAGAAGCCTGGATATATTGTCTTTGTGCTTTATGCATATAAGAGCACACATTATCAAAGAGCCAAGGATAACGTATTTTGATCCGCCGAATAAGGACAGTATCAGCGGCATGGAACAGGCCCCTATTATCGAACCCAGGGATACAAAGTCGGTGAAGTATACTGCCAATATAAAAACACATACGGCCGTTCCTGCTGAAACAGGGGAGATGGCAAGAAATATTCCCAAGGCGGTGGAGACCCCTTTTCCACCATGAAATCCCCTAAAAAGAGAGAATTGGTGACCAAGGAGGGGAGACAAAGACACGATAAAGACTCCGTAATTGGGGAAGGAGTCAGAGTATTGATAGAAAAGACACATTGGCACGAAGCCCTTTAAGAGATCCAGCATCAGGGTGACAAGGCCCCATTTTAATCCCAGTTCCCTGGCAACATTGGCTGCTCCTATATTACCGCTTCCCCTCCTGGTTATATCCGTGTTGGCCAATATCCGACTTACCAATACTCCGAAGGGTATGGAACCGATAAGATAGGAAGCCAAGGTTACAGGTATGAGGTAAAGGGACATTTAGATACTCAACAAAACTTGAGCCTGTACTTCAAGATTAGATCTTGCAGGGAAAGTATGATAGTTTTTATAGATAAATTCCCTTGCGATTTATTGCAATATTTTGGAATATATCACGCATATTCGGGGACCATGAATCAGAATATATATTTATCTGTGTCCGGATGCAACGTAATTTAATAGGAGTCCTTCAATGGTAGTGATGGTTATGGATGGTCAGGGTGGAGGAATAGGGGCCGCGATTATCAAGGCCCTCAGGAAGGACATCGGCAATGATCTTAGGGTCCTGGGCTTAGGGACAAACGCGATTGCCACGTCATGTATGATGAGGGCAGGCGCCAATAGAGGCGCTACAGGGGAGAACGCCATTGTCCGGACATGTCCCAGGGTGGATTTTATATTGGGTCCTATAGCAATAATAATATGTGATTCAATGATGGGGGAGGTAACCGCCAATATGTGCGAGGCAGTATGCTCCTGTGAAGCGAAAAAGATATTGATCCCCCTTACACAGGAGAATGTGGAGATTGTAGGAGTTACGGGTGAACCACTGCCTCATATGGTGGACCAGGTGGTAAAAAAATTAATCCAGGAGATGGGATAGCCATGTGTGAAGCAACAGCCTATATTTTAAAGGATGGAAAGGAAGAATTGCTCCTTGAAGGTATTGATTTGTTCGAGTCAGGGGATAATGAGGTAAGGCTTGTTAACGTTTTTGGAGAGGAAAAGAAGGTCAAAGCCAAAATAAAGGCCTTTTACCTGGTGGATCATAAGATTATTTTAGAATCCTTCAATGACTGATTTACTCAGGGACTGACCCTGTTATAACACCGCAACCGCTGTAGACTTGTTTTTGTCGGGGGAGAAATGATATGTCTAAAAAAAGCATAAGGGATGTAGATATAGAAGGTAAAAAAGTGCTAATGAGAGTGGATTTTAACGTTCCCCTGGATGATAAGGGCTGTATTGCGGACGATAGCAGGATACGTGCGGTCCTGCCGACCATCGAGTATATCTTAGATAAAGGGGCAAGGCTCATAGTTATGAGCCACCTGGGAAGGCCGAAGGGCGAAATAAGGGAAGAATTGAGGATGACCACCGTGGGAAGACGCCTGGAAAAAATGTTATATAGACCCGTTAAGAAGCTGGATTCATGTATCGGGCCGGAGGTCCAGAAGGTGGTTAATGAGATGTCGGCCGGAGAAGTTATATTGCTTGAGAATCTGCGTTTTCACAAAGAAGAGACGGAGAATGACCAAGAATTTGCCAGGCAATTATCCATGCTTGGTGATCTGTTTGTAAATGACGCCTTTGGTACATGCCACAGGTCCCATGCCTCCACCGAGGGAGTAACCCATTATTTGCCTTCTGTAGCGGGCCTTCTTGTGGAAAAGGAGATAGCTTATTTTGAAAAGATCAACAGTGCTCCGGAAAGGCCTTTTGTACTGGTTCTGGGTGGCGCCAAGGTCTCCGATAAGATCCCGGTTCTGGAAAACATGCTCCCCAAGGTGAATACAATCCTGATTGGCGGTGGGATGGCATATACCTTTTTGAGACAGACAGGGGTTAATATAGGCTCGTCCATTTATGAAAAGGATGTCGCGGAGGTGGCGGGAGCGGTTTTGGAAAAGGGGAAAACGGCGGGTGTTGCGTTAGTATTGCCGGTGGACCATATTATATGTGATAATATTAATTCGGCCCAGAACATAAAAACCACAGAAAACGCCAATATTGAAAAAGGCTTTCTGGGGGCGGATATCGGTCCCAAGACTATAGGGTTATTCAGGGAAAAATTGCATAATGCCAAGACAATTGTCTGGAACGGGCCCATGGGGGTATTTGAAAAGGAGCAATTTTCCCGGGGAACAAGAGAGATTGCTGAGGCCATTGCCGAGTCTTCCGCCGTATCTGTGGTAGGAGGGGGGGACAGTGCCGCTGCGGCAATGAAATACGGCATACAGGACAGGATTTCACATATATCCACGGGGGGCGGGGCATCACTTGAGTATCTGGAAGGTAAGGTTTTGCCCGGTATCGCGGCTCTGGAAGACAGATAATAAATAGATTGCCTCCGGGCTAACATCCAGTAACACAAAGGTATTTTCGGCACATATCTCTGTCCAGCAAATGTCCATTGTACGTTGTCAGTAGTTGGTTGGATAATGTATATGTTTTCACATACTCAGCACACATTACTACTCTAATCATGCTTTTGAATCAACAACCGACACGATAACTACCAATGTAGATAATCCCTTGACAAATGCTGACGCTATTCTATATAAAGAGTAACCAGTGTGAACAGCTACCGAAGCTGTTTGATTATCCATTAGGGAAAAAACTCTATCTTGGCTGGTAAAGGAGGGACCTGATAAAATGAAGAAAGTGACGCCAGGGGTAATATTATTAGCCTTCGTCGGGTTATTCTTTCTCGCCGTCGGTGTCTTAACGGCAGCGGACGTACCTGATACTGTAGTCATTGATAACAAGGGCTATGAAAGAGACAGACAAGGGCCTGTAGAATTCAGTCACAGAGCCCACAGTGAAGACTATGGTCTGGAATGTAAGGAGTGTCATCACCGGTATGTAGGCGGCGAGAATGTGTGGAAAGAGGGTGACGCTGTAGGAAAATGTGAGGCCTGCCACCATCCCAGTGAATCAAAAGGAGAGGTAGAAAAGCTTCAAACAGCCTTTCATACGAACTGCAAGAATTGCCACAGGGACGTAGGGGGTGATGCGCCTTACAGAAGATGTAATGAGTGCCATTCATAATCAAGCCATTATCATTAATCTGCTTACTCCATAGAAAAGCCGCTTGAGCCAGAGACTCAAGCGGCTTTTCTTATAAAAAAACCAAACACCGCCATGAAAAAATCGCGGCGTAATGTCGATCAATCATAAAGGACCTAAGTTTCAGTAAGTGTTATGGCCTCCTGATCACATACCTCTATGCAGCTCTCACAGCCTAGGCACTCTTCGGCATTAACCGGGACGGATTTGTCATCCTGCATCTCAAAGACATCCACCGGGCAGACCTCGACACATTCTTCACAGCCTATGCATTTATCATGATCGACAACTACGTTGTAACCCATATTTCCTTCCTCCTGTTTTATTATTTTATGACTTAATCTCCTGATATTACAACTTTTTTAATGTAGTTTATTCACATCCGATTCGAGCTAGAAGTTCCTTAACAGAGAAGGAAATGGGTGTCAAGCTTTTTTATGGGTGAGTTGCGTGTCAGGCCCTCCAGCTCTTCTTTGCCGGGATTGGAAGATTGTGGGGAGGATAGAACGAAGGAAGCAGTCAATATGATTGCGTAAACTTTTCAAAACTGGCAGGAGATATTAAAGGAACCAAAGATGTCGCCGCTTTGTTGATATTTATGTTCGCGGGTGCGGTATATCTGGGTATAGCTTACCTGGACCCGGTTCCACTGTAAGACAATCCCTCCCTGGATATCGCCCACCAAATACCTCTTATCAACAGAAGGGCTGTCTGTTAAGGTATTGCCGTCAAGGAAGATATTACGGAGGATAACTCTTCCTTGCAATCCCCCGAACATATACCAGTTCATGCCCTTTTCAGAAGGGAAATAAACGGAGCCCGCCAGGCTGGGCCGGATGCGCGGGGGACCAAAGTCGTCTCTAAGTGTAGGTCCCAGGCGAAAGATTAGGCCTGCTGCCCCATGGGTTAGGACGTTGCCGAGGCTTCCACCGAAATGGGGGATAATATCGAATTCCAAACCATACAGCGTTTTAGACTTTTTAAGACGCCTTGCCTGCTCGTAATAAAGGACAACACCCAGTTCATTGTTCAGTTGATTATCCCATCCTTCCGGTACATGGAGGCCCAGCATGGAATGCCAGAAGGTCTGTACATGCTCGGCAAGGGAATCCGGTCCTACAAGTCCTACTTCCAAGTGCACCTTATCATATCGTTTATCTCCCTGGGTAGCCACGAGACCGAAGCCCAAATAAAGCCATCCGGCATAGGGCCTGTCCTTGGGCAGGATTTTAGACGCAAAGATATCCCGGGGGGTGTAAATATTCTGCCCCAGGGAAATGCTGGCCCGTCCTTCCAAGGGGTCATCAGTACCATTTTTTTCCTGTTTGTAGCTAAACCAGGGCAGCTTGTTAGCACCCTCCGTGATCCATCCAATAGGGCTGGTAAGGAATTCCAGGCGTGTTCCATGCGTAAAATGCCTGTCCGTACCGCCCCCGAAAAAATCATTTTCAAACTGGATACCGAGCATAAAATCATCGTCACCTGCCGGGGACGGATCCGTGCGCGCGAATGAATAGAGAATGACCCATATAACTATGAATAGTATTCTTGGGGACATGGGCTTATTTCCGCTAGATTATTGCAGTGTTATTTGGGGCGAGTCCTATTCGTCCTTAAATCTTGGTCTGTAAATTCCCATATCTTTTAGCAGCCTCTGGTATGGAGGCCAAATCTCTAGGGCAGGATAGTTCGGGAACCAGGTTTGATAAGGATTATGAGCTGATGCCAGAACCAACTTGTCTTTCCCCTCCTTTTCCTTCTCCTGTATCCCCTGAGGGAGGTTCATATTCCAGAAGAAATATGAACTTATAGATGTCAAACATGATTTCATCGCCGCTTTTAAGCTTTGTTGGTACGTGGGGGTGGATCTCCACCCCGCCGAGGGCAGTCTTATTCTTGCTTCGTTGATCTTCCAGATAAAAGAATCCGTTTCTGTATTCAATGGTGGCATGCAAACCGGATACGCTGTGTTGTGATATATCAATATCATTGCCCGCTCCGCGACCGATCTTATTTATGACCTTTTTAAGACGTATGGTCTTCTTGCCCGTTATATTTTCTACATCAACCATTATTGCCTGGGGCAGTGGCGGGAGTTCCTTGACAGTAGTCTCTTGCTGCTTCCCAAAGGATTCGGTTGGGGCGTGAAAATCTATCATGGTCTTCCCTGAAGGGATAGTATCAGGGATAATGAATTTAAACCTATAGACGTGAAACTGGATCTCATCTCCGCTTTTCAGTCTCCTTGGTAAATGGGGCTTTAGGTCCTCGCCTGCCAGGAGGGTCTTGTTCATGCTCCTTTGGTCTTCCAGGTAGAAGAAGCCATCCTTGTATTCAATCACGGCATGAAAACTTGATATTGTTGTTTTGGGTATAACGACATCGTTATTAGGGTCGCGACCTATCAGGTTTATTTGTTTATCCAGGGAAAATGTATTGGTTCCGGTGATATTGTTTAAGTCAATCAGAACCGCTCTTGGCGTAAAAGGTCCGGATGGTGTCTCTAACTGTCTGCCTTTTTTTGCGATATTTTTAGACCTTTTATAATAAACAACAGCAATCGCGACAATGACCAACAGCACCAAGACCCCGACAAGGACCTTAAGCCATGGAATCATATCATCCCGGTCCATGCCTGCTTCTTTTTGAGGTGGTTCCTTTATCTTCGTTGCCCGGTCAGAAGGCCCCGGAGGTGCTATGCCGGTGGCAGGGGGGGGTTGTTCCTCGGGACTTGTTGCCCTGGAAGTTAAAGGTGCCTGTTGTAATGAAGGCTCCGAGATTACCTCCATAATGCGCTCGAAGATCTCTTTTATGTTACCATTATCATATGCCCTGAAATATTCACCATCTGTCCTTGTTGCCAGGATCTGAAACATGCTGAAATCAGCTATATCACTGAAGGCTATGCCAAAGATCCTGATGCCACACTTCCGGCTTTCCTCTGTCAGGTCTTCCTTTAACCAACTCCAGGCCTCTATGTCCTGCTGTTTATCCCCTGTGTCCAGGAATCCGTCCGTCATAAGAATAATTATCTTTTGGGCCTCTTTTCTCCCGTTGTTTTTTAGTTCATACATGGCTGTTTCGATTGCCGCAGGGGTATCTGAAAACTGACCTTTATAATCGACTTCATCCAGCCTGGACAATATATTGGCCCTGGTTACTATATTATCTGTCGGCATAAGCTCGACCGCGAGTCTGGGCTTACTGTCAAAAATGACCATGCCAACACGTGAGTCCTTTCCGAGACTTAACAATAATTCGGCAACCACATCGCCGGCAATAGAATCAGGGTCACTTTTTTTCATACTCCCGGAATTATCCAGGACCAGCACGATATCCAGCACGGGCTGGACATCCTGAACATCGGACTGTGAAGTCAACGATGCGATATTTTCGCTCCCATAACATGACTGGGCCAGGAGGAACAGGGCGGTAAAGATGAAAAATGTAATTGATTTTTTCATAGTATTTTCTCCCCGTACCATAATAGAGGTTCATTGTCCTCATCCGGGAATGGAATAAAGACCATCGCTTTCAGGAGGAGGTCTCAGTTGGATTGTTACACAAAAAGGTTCGCGGATTCAATGGGAAAAGATATCCTAAGAATACCAGAATAAATAGTACTACAATAATTGAAAAAGATAAAGGTAGTTGGGTTACAAGGCACAGGGTAAAAAGGCCAAGGCATCAGTACAAAGGGCGATTATAAGGTTCATCCGGTTAATGAGTCCGCTAGTTAATGATATCTAAAATATCTTGCGCTATATGACCCATGGGGTTCTCTTTTAAGCGGCGAATTCGTTTATGTGCAATGACTGCGCAAAAAAAGACGACGCGGGCGGGCCCTGGATGAACCAAAAAATATCATGGCTGGTTAAAGGTATCGCTAATTCCGGGTCACACCTGTTCTTTTCAAGACGACATCTATAGCAATCGGAGGACGTGAGCTTATTTTCAAGGGTTTGGCAAACCTTTTCCTGGTGGCAACGGCAAATTCTACCAGGGGTTCTGGTGGAGCAAACCCTTGAAAATCAGCCCACTGCAGGCCTTGGGTGGAATTCTTTTTGAGATGTCATCTTGAAAAGAACAGTTCTGTGACCTTATGCAAGGCCGGAGCTGTGACACCAGGGCGAAGGGCTGTTCCTTTTTTGAGTGACTATCGGGAGGGCGCTGTTATTTCAGGAGGTTACGGGTGGGGGACCCCCTGGCCCCGCCTGTCCCGCCGAAGTTTTAACGAAGGCGGAAGCGAAGCCGAGGGGAACAGCGGAGGGGGTAGGCATCCCACGGCCGTAACCCCTTGAAATGAGCAGCCCGGGAGATCCGGAACGAACAAGAGGGACAGCCCTTCGCTCACGGCGGTTCTCTTCAAGGCGACGAATATTAGGATTCCCCGATAAAAGATCGGGGTCTTCGACAAGGATTCGGGGGATGCAGTGAGGAATTCAAGAAAAAAAGGCCGAAACTTGACCCCTCGAATCCTGGACCCCTTGAACCCTTACTTATATTTCGTCTTTCCAAGAACAGCCGTGACCTCAGGTCATCATGCTTTTTGAAATGATATCTAAATATTTTAGGGTATATGGGCCATGGGGTTCTGTTTGAAGCGGCGAACTCGTTTATGTGCAATGACCCTGCAAAAAACCAAACGAGGCGGGCGGGTAGGCTTTGCCAAACTTGGCCGGACTCGATAATTTTGTATTATCTCATAATTATTCCGCCCGCCTGGGTGGCACCTTAGGTAATTACCATGCTGTTAATATTTTCGCTGCGTAAAAGAGAGCCCCATGGGCCATTAAGGTACTTATAATAAAGTTTAATCCTTTACTTCTTTACGTGATCATTAACCGGATGAACCGGTCATAATGACCCGATGAATGAACCGAACCTGGCTCTGTTTCACGATGCAATTGGAATGAGAAAAGACCGGAATAATGGGTTGTGGAAAGATGCCTAACCGGCTTCATGGTTACATATACTCCATCATTCCATTATTCCATGAATTAGGCAAACATTCACACCTTTTAGTTTTCTTGATTCTCAATTTGTAGACATGCCGAGACATTTAAGTATACACATAAAAACCGCGGCCGGTCTTTCTCCCCAACCATCCTGTTTCAACATATTTCCTCAAAAGGGGGCATGGACGGTATTTGGAGTCCTTGAAGCCGTCATAAAGGGTCTCCATGATTGCCAGGCATGTGTCCAGTCCGATCA
Organism: uncultured Desulfobacteraceae bacterium; assembly: GCA_964418945.1. GTDB lineage: Bacteria > Desulfobacterota > DSM-4660 > Desulfatiglandales > HGW-15 > CAYUYB01. The sequence continues at coordinate 4,405 of CAYQNR010000018.1, read as the reverse complement.
GATCCGCCAGGGAAAGAGGGCCCATGGGGTGATTGGCCCCCAGTTTCATGACGGTATCGATATCTTCCTTTGTGCCCACGCCATGATACAGGCAATAGATCGCCTCATTTATCATGGGGATCAGTATCCGGTTTGCTATGAAACCGGGGTAATCGCTTGCGAGTGCCGGGGTTTTACCGAATGTTTCAGCCAATTCCCATGTAGTGTTAAAGGTCTCATCGGAAGTAGCCAGCCCTCTGATCACCTCCACCAATTGCATGACCGGCACGGGATTCATGAAGTGCATTCCTATGATATTCTCCGGCCTTTTGGTCTGTGCGGCTATACGTCCGATAGGGATAGAAGATGTATTGGTTGAAATGATTGCTTCTTGGCGGCAGATAGTGTCCAGGTCTTTGAATATTTGAAACTTCAAATCTTCCCTCTCTGTTGCTGCCTCTACCACAAAATCGGCAGATGCCATATCTCCTAAATCAACACTCCCTTTTATCCGGCCGACGGAGGCATCCCGGTCCTCTTTGGACATCTTTCCCTTTTCCACGCTGCGGTCGACGTTCTTCTTAATAGTTCCAAGGCCCTTTTCGACGAATTCCGTTGCGATATCGTTCATGATTACATCCAGACCGCTCATGGCGGCCACCTGCGCGATCCCGTTGCCCATCTGTCCAGCGCCGATTACTCCAATGACCTTTATGTCCATCCTGTCCTCCTTTATTCATAGGGTAAAAAATGTGTGCAGTATGTCTGGGAAGCTCCCGGTTTTTTCATTATCAATGGTGGAAGTATAGGAGAATGAGGAGGGTGTGTCAAATTAGAGATTCCGGATCCTACCCCAGCCTTTTCATGTCATCCACCAGCACCTGGACAACGGCGGCAGAGGCGTGCAGGGCCCTGGTTTCTTCATCCGTAAGACCGACCTGGATAATCTCTTCCACACCGTTTTCGCCGAGCTTGACCGGTACCCCTATAAAGAGGTTTTTGATACCGTATTCACCCTCCAGATATACGGTACAGGGGAGTATCTTCCTCTTGTTCTTCAGGACGGCCTCGGCCATCTTTACAACGGCATAGGCCGGGGCGTAATACGCGCTTCCTGTCTTGAGGAGCCCTACTATCTCCGCCCCTCCGTTACGTGTCCTTTCCACTATGGCGGAGATCCTTTCCGGACTTATCAAGTCGGTGACCGGGATGCCGGCTACTGTGGAGTATCTGGGGATGGGGACCATGGTATCTCCATGCCCGCCCAGGACAAGGGCCTGCACGTTATCCACGGAGACATCGAGCTCCATGGCAATGAAGGAGCGGAAACGGACCGAGTCCAGGATGCCAGCCATGCCCATTACCCTTTCTTTGGGGAAGCCACTGGTCTCCAGGGCCACATGGCACATGGCATCCAGGGGATTGCTGACGATTATCAATATGGTATGGGGGGCAACTGCGGCTATCTCTTTTATCACCAATCTCATGATGCCCATATTGGTGGACAGGAGGTCGTCACGACTCATGCCAGGCCTTCTGGCAATGCCCGCGGTTACTATGACCAGATCAGAGCCCTCTGCCGCGCTATAGTTATTGGTAAAACCTGTTATGTTTGAATCGTATTTGCCAAAAGGGGCGGCCTCTGTAAGATCAAGGGCCTTTCCTGCAGCCACGTCTTCAATGACATCGATAAGTACAACATGGGCCAGTTCCTTCTCAGCAATCCGCATAGCGGCTGTGGCTCCCACGTTTCCCGCACCTACAACAGTCACCTTTTTTGCCATGACCGGACCCCCTTAAAGATTAGAAAGAAACCTTGCATACCTGTTCAATAGCCGCCGCCATTGCCTCGTCCTCTTTACGAATGTCATCCAGGGTCTTGGGTTTTGTTTCAGGCGGCCTCTCTTCCAGCCCGTATTTCCACTTCAGGAATTTCTCACCCGTGGTAGGGTAGAGGGCGAATACAAGGAGATCAAAGTCGTCTTTAACCAGATCGCCCGCCTTTTCCCTGGCCTTTTCCAGTTCCGGTTCAAGGTAATCTGCGGCCCTGCCTGTTATGGGAGTCTTGCCCCTCTTGTAGTTTTTCAGGACGGTTTTCTGGATTTCCGGATCTATAGGCACGGGTGTCTTCCCGTACAGGCCGTAGGCAAGGTCCTTTACCTCATTCGTCACCATCTTGTACCTCCCGAAGAGGACGTTTAAAACAGCCTGGACGCCCACGATCTGACTGGTAGGTGTTACCAGGGGAGGCATCCCCAGTTCCCTGCGGGTAACGGCTATTTCTTCATAAACCTCCTGTATCCTATCGAGTGCGTTGGCTTCCTTAAGCTGGCTGACCAGATTGGAGATCATTCCCCCCGGGACCTGGTGGGCAAGAACACCCGTGTCAATAACGGACATCCGGTGTTTTGCAAGGTAGTCCCTGTATTTGGGCGCAATGGTCTCTATATAATCGCCCAGTTCCAGAAGAAGATTGAGATCGAACCCCGTATCCCTGGTGGTGCCCTTCAGGGTTACCACAATGGGTTCCACGGCGGGCTGGGATGTCCTCAAGGCAAAGGGGGCCAGGCATGTATCAACAATATCCACACCCGCTTTAATTGCCTCAATATATATCATGGAGGCCATGCCGCTGGTGTAGTGGGTATGCAGGTGAATAGGGATGGTAATCTCCTTCTTAAGCTCGGTTATGAGTCTGGCGACATCAAATGGCGCCATGATACCGGCCATATCCTTTAGGCAGAGGGTGTCTGCTCCCATATCCTGGATCTCTCTGGCCTTTCCCAGATAGTATTCAAGGTTGAACACATCTCCGCCCATACGCCCTTCAGTAAGGCTTATGCTATAGCAGATAGCGCCCTGAAAGTGTTTCCCGTTTGCCTTGATCCTTTCCACTACTGTCTTGAAATTCCGAAAGTCATTCAAGGCATCAAACACGCGAAAGACATCTATACCGGTTTCACAGGCCTTGTCCACGAACAACCTTGCCACATCATCGGCATAGTTTCGATATCCTACAAGATTCTGGCCTCTCAGTAACATTGATAAAGGTGTCTTTTTGATATGTTTTTTAAGCGCCCTGATGCGTTCAAAGGGATCTTCCGCCAGAAAACGATGCATGGTGTCAAAGGTGGCTCCGCCCCATACTTCCATGGCCCAGAAACCGACGCTGTCCATCTTTCCCGCGATAGGGAGCATATCCTCGGTCCTCATCCTCGTTGCCAGGAGGGACTGGTGACCGTCCCTGAAGGTATTATCTTGTATCTTAAGAGGATTTTTGGGTCCTTTTTCTAAAAAATCATTCATAACTAACATTGCCTCCTGATTACTAAAACGATTCAGCGGTTGCTTTGGGTTTTACCTGGAGTGAATGAGCTGAAACAGGGGTAATAAAGGAAAAAACCAATTAGCGAGTATCTATCTATACACATAAAATAGAAAAGAGTCAATAACTATGTGATGACAGATCCTGTTTTAATCGCTCAAGATCTTTTTCTTTCGCGGTTATTTTATCCTCGAGATCTTCAATGGCCTGGAGCTGGTGAGGTTGTACTGAATGGGCCGGAAGTGCCTCCCTCCGGTCGGCAAGCAATGTCTTGAGCTCCTCAATCTCTATTTTTAGTTGTTCTTTCTTATCTGTAACCATGTCTTCCGCCCTCCTTGTTTCTTTTACAAACTCTTCTACCTTGGCGAAATCCTTTTGAAACCGGATCGGTAGATCTCTATTGTCCAGCCTGTTGGTCAGGGTACAGCTATCCGCGCCTGCAGGCCGGATAGCCATGAGCGCGTCATAGACATTCTCAGGGGAGAGACCCCCTGCCAAAATAACCGGGAGATTGCTCCTGATGACCAGCTCCCTGGCAATCTTCCGGTCGCAGGTCTTCCCTGTCAGGCCTATAAAGCCCTCAACCGGTTCTTTTCCAAGCCAGGTGTCCGTAAGAAACTGATCGGTTACCGGCTCAAAATTCCGGGCTATTTCAATGGTCGGTAATTCCACCTCAACGCCTTCCCCGGGGATTGGCATTGAACGTATTATTCCTATCTCCGGGAAACGCTCTTTTATCTTCCGTTGCGCCTCGATATAGATCTCAAGGTCCTTTGGGTCTCCCTGTTCGTTGGTCAGGCTCTCACAGAGATGGATGAAGTCCGGCATGTAATAGTCCAGGGCCGAGGAAATCTTGTCCACATCCCGGAAGAGCGGAATGATACAGTTATGCACGCCGGTTCCGTCTGAAACCCGCACAGTGTCCCTGAGATCGGGCAATCGCCAGTCTCTCTCCGAGAGAATCACGCTCCCAATCCGGTCAACCCCCGCTTCAATGCAGTTTTCCGCCTCCCGCGGGTCCTGTATCTCGTATATCTGTACAATCATTTGTTAAGAATTGCTCAACAACCCTGGTAATAGAATTTCTATAGTATGTTAATA
>CAYQNR010000017.1:0-40370 GCA_964418945.1 uncultured Desulfobacteraceae bacterium | reverse complement strand
GACTATCGGGAGGGCGCTGTTATTTCAGGGAGTTACGGGTGGGGGACCCCCTGGCTCCCGTGCCGCAGGCCCGGGAGAACAGCGGAGGGGGTAGGCATCCCACGGCCGTAACTCCTTGAAATGACCAGCCCGGGAGATCGGGAACGAAGAAAAGGGACAGCCCTTTGGTCAGACCTGTTCTTTTCAAGACGACATCTATAGTATTCTAAGCACACTGCAGACTTTGGGTGGGATTTTTTTGGAGATGTCGTCTTGAAAAGAACAGCCGTGACCTGCGGTGATTGATATTCTTAAGGCGAGACAAAACTTGAAAGGTTATCTTATACTTTCAAACAGGGAATGGCTAATAGCTAATGCCTGATAGCTAAAAGCTAACTAAGAAGTCATGGTGCTTTTTGAGAGGTGATGTATTAGGATTCAAGCGTTCGAGAGCTCCAGTGTTGCCGTGTCCGATTAAAGTTCCTTTATGGCCCTCAGCATGTCCATGGTAGTAATGATTCCTACCAGTACACCGTCTCGGGTTACCAAGACCCTGTGTATGCCGCCCCTTAGCATGGCATCCGCAACTTGTTGAATAGTGGTGTCTTCATCCACGTTAAAGGTAATGAATGTCATTATATCGCGCACCGTAACCAGTGATTCCGCTTCGATACGAGAGGTTTCCACCTCTTCGGGCGAGTACCGGCGTTCAGGCGAGTAGATATAGTATTCATGGGTATCGTCAGGCTGGTCTTCCGTCAATGGCATGCTCCTGTATCGAACAATATCCGTCATGGAGACCACGCCCAGTAATTTTTCTTCATCGGAGGTAACGGGGACACCTGATATGGAATTTTCGACAAGAAAGTCGGCAAGCTGTTCCAGAGACCAATCCATGCCTACCGAAAGAACATTTGTATTCATAATGTCTTTGGCTACAAGTTTTTTCATGGCTGGTTTCCTTTCCTCCATTCTAAAGGGTCATCTGATTTATTAAACCCTGTATACAAGCTGTTATATAGTAAGTATTATATTCCGCTTCCACCTATTACTCAAACAAATATTACAGCCTGACTCGATTTAAATATATCGCCTTGCCTTGTGATCAAAACCGGTTTTACATTTATTTAACAAACTTTTACATCTTGAAAAAACATTTTTTACACCTAACATATTAGAATAATGGACATACAATAATTATCTAATAAATAAATCTATTACGTGAGGTCCTTACATTGGCGGAGTATTACTGGATTTATGGGCTAAAGGGCCAAAAATATCTTTTAATAATAGTATTATTGGTATATGTAACTTTTTTCATATTCTAGACGTCTTATATAAATAAGGTCGGGGTAAAGACCCTTTATAGGCAACGCTTTGATATATCTGTAGAAAGTTAAGGATAAGAAAAAATTTGAAAGGCAATAACCGGTGTCAGGTCAGGACCTCGTGTGTTGTTTCAATCCTTTCCTGACACAATTTATGTTAGGCATATATTTATGAAGCTAGGATTCGGGAGTTATTGAGGAGGTTTGAATGAGTAGGGTCTTGAAAAAGCGGATGGGGTACCTATATTTCCCCATATTGTTTTTGTCTTTAGCCATGATTCAGACAGGGTGTAGAACTATCGCCGGATATCGTATCAGCGCGGACGAGGCAGCAGAGTCCATTATTAAGGATAAGCAGGAACAACTCTTCGGCAGTGCCGAGGGTTTTACCATTGAACGGCCGAGCGACATATTAAGGCGTCGTTTGTTGATTGAACAGGATCTTCCGGTCTCCGGAGATGCATCCCTGGGTTCAGATAATCTGGAGCCTATTGACCACTGGCCAGAGCAAGACTACCCGAAGGGGGAGAATTCCTCCGGAGACGACATTGTCCTGGAATCCGGTGAGCCCGTAAAACTTTCTTTAATACAGGCACTTCAGGTAGGAGCCATGAACAGTCCGGAGTATCAATCAAAAAAGGAGGAGGTATTTAGATCCGCACTTAGCCTGGATTTAGAACGCGATGAATTCGGATTTACGCTAAGAGGTGAGGGAGCAACTTCGCTCAGTGCGGATAAGTCCGGCCAAGAAACGGTCAAGGGTATGGAACATAGCGGGTCTCTCAGTCTAGAAAAGACCCTTAAGAACGGTGCTAAATTTGCTGCCTCTCTTGCGGTGGACCTGGTAAGCCTCCTGACTCAGGGCAAGACCTCGTCATTCGGTATTACAGGGGACGCATCCATCACCATCCCGCTGCTGAGGGGGGCGGGCAGGCATATTGTTGCCGAGCCTCTGACCCAGGCCGAACGCAATGTGGTATATGCCATCTACGAATTCGAGAGGTATAAAAAGACATTCGCCGTTAATATAGCCCGCAGTTATATGAATGTGCTTCAGCAGCTGGACCAGGTGGATAATAACGCGGAGGTCTACAAGAATCTGATGGTGTCGGCCCGCCGAACCAGGGCCCTTGCCGATGCGGGCAGGACTACCGAGATTCAGGTGGACCAGGCGGTCCAGAACGAGCTTAACGCACGCAGCCGCTGGATTAGGGCGACGGAATCCTATAAGAGTTCCCTTGACTCCTTCAAAAACCTGTTAGGTCTTCCTCCCGATGCGAATGTTGAGCTGGAGGGATCGGAACTTGACGATTTGACAGAGCGCTTTGAGGAGATAGTGATTGACGCTGAAGATACTTCAGATTCCGGCTCCTTGTTGGCTCTGGTAGGCATCAGCAAAGAAAACGCGGGTCCGCTGGAGATGGAAGAAATAACCGCCATAGAGCTTGCCTTTGATAAGCGGCTTGATCTACGGGTTTCAGAGGGAAGAGTATATGATTCTCAAAGATCGGTAGTTGTCAGGGCGGATGCCCTGGGAGCCGAGCTGACCCTCCTGGGCCAGGCAAACCTGGGACAATCCCGGTCCCTGGGCCAGGCCGACATGGAAGACGCCGGTATCCGCTCGGATGAGGGCGTGTATAAGGCGTTGTTAAATATTGATCTTCCCCTGGAGAGGACCGCCGAGCGCAAGGCCTATCGCGAAAGCCTGATAGACCTGGAGAGTTCGGTGCGGGACCTGCAAAGCTTGGAGGACGACATAAAACTCACCATCAGGGACACCTTACGAAATATGTCAGAGGCGCGTGAGGCCCTCAGTATACAGACCAGGGCGGTGGAGGTAGCGGAGAAAAGAGTAAAGAGTACGGATATGTTTTTTGAGGCGGGCAGGGCCCAATTGCGTGATTTGCTGGAAGCGCAGGAGGCGCTTCTTTCAGCCAGGAATTCCCTGACATCGGCTGTGATAGATTACCGGATGGCGGAACTGGAGTTTCAGCGTGATACAGGGTTGTTGCAAATAGATGAAAAGGGATTTCTGGTAGAATATTCAGAGGAGAATAGTGATGTTAAACTTTGATCAGATAAAAGAAAGGATAGTTAAAAATTATAGGCAAAGGCCGGGGTTATCCATTGTGGTTGTAGCGGGTTCCATCCTGGTTTTGTGGGGCCTTATATCCCTGATGGTGGGTGAAAGCGTTGAAAGCAGCATCCCTACCTATACAGCCAAGAGAGGGCCTCTCAGGATAAGCGTTACCGAGTCCGGTACCATACAGGCGAGGGAGAAGATAGTTGTAAAGAACGAGGTGGAAGGGCAGGCGACCATTATCTACCTGATAGAGGAAGGGACAGAGGTCAAGAAGGGAGACCTCCTGATAGAACTCGACTCCAGCAGCCTGGTTGACCAGAAGGTTGACCAGGAGATCCAGGTACAGAATGCTGAGGCCTCATATATAGAGGCGAGGGAGAACCTGGAGGTGGTAAAGAACCAGGCCCAGAGCGATCAGGATGAGACACAGCTTGCCTATGATTTTGCAGTACAGGATCTTGAGAAATACAAGGAGGGAGAGTATCCCAATAAGCTCAAGGAGGCGGAGTCCAGGATAACCCTTGCCGAAGAGGAGCTGGCCAGGGCCCAGGAGGAGCTGGAATGGTCAAAAAAACTCTATGAAGAGAAGTACATTTCCCAGACGGAGCTTGAGGCAGACGAGTTGTCATTAAAGCAAAAGGAGCTGGACCTGGAGCTTGCCCGGAATGACCTGAAATTGTTAACGAATTATACTTACACGAGGAATCTGGCTCAACTCGAAAGTGATGTCAAGCAGGCCAAGATGGCCGTTGAACGTACCATCCGCAAGGCAAAGGCGGATATTGTGCAGGCGGAGGCCAATCTGAAGGCAAAGGAATTGCAATATAACCGGCAGAAGGAAAAATATGATAAGATCGTTAGTCAGATAAAAAAATGCAAGATCTATGCGCCCGCGGACGGGACGGTGATCTATGCGACCACCGCCGAGATGGGCGGTCGCCGCTTCGGGGGTATGGGAAACGAGCCCCTGGAGGAAGGGAGCACCGTCCAGGAGAGGCAGGATCTTATACATCTTCCCACAACCTCGGGCCTGAACGTGGAAACAAGCGTTCTCGAGGCGGACCTGGATAAGGTCGAGGTCAGCCTTCCGGTTCAGGTTACCGTGTCCACCCTTCCGGATCAGGTGTATTACGGCCGGGTGGCATCCAAGGCCCTTATGCCCGACGCTATGGCTTCTTTTCTGAACCCGGACCTGAAGGAATATGATGTAGTAGTCTATCTGGACAGCAACGGGAAAACCGAGCTCCTCCGGACCGGCATGAGCTGCACCGCGGAGATCATAGTGGAACAATTCAAGGATGCCCTGTATATTCCGGTGCAGGCGGTAGTAAGGGTGGCAGGAAGGCCCAGCGTATATATGGTTAAAGGCGGCAAGGTTGAACGCCGTGAGGTGGAGATTGGCCTGGATAATAATATCATGGTAAGGGTCATAAGCGGCCTGAAGGAAGGGGAGGTAGTCTCCCTTTCTCCTCCCCTAGATGAGGCCGCGGTCGTGGAAAATGACTTTGAGACGATATCAGACATACCTTCGATGGATATAACAGGGATAGAGAGAGGGGAGGAGGAGACGGGTCATACCGACTCGGGACAGGAGAATTTCCCGGCAGGTAAAGGAGGCCCGGCTGATACAGGTGATTCATACAGGGAAAGAGGGTCTTTTCCGAGACCCAGTTTTGAGTCTCTGGATACTGATGGTGACGGCAGAATGTCCAAGGACGAATTCCCGGGCCCTGATAGTTTTTTCAGCAGTATGGATAAGGATGGTGACGGTTATCTCAGTGAGGGTGAAATGCCCAAGTTTGGTTCGGGATCAGGTCCTCCGCCCGGGGGACAATTTCAGGGCCAGGACTTCGGGTTTCCGGGTGAGGGTGTTCCATGAACAATCAGATAGCGTCCGGTAACGGTGTTATCAGGCTGGAAGAGGCAAGAAAGATCTATACCGTAGGGTCTCAGGCCGTAAATGCCTTGAACGGGGTAAGCCTGTCTTTTGAAAAAGGCAGTTTCTGGGCCATCATGGGCCCCAGCGGATCAGGCAAAAGCACCATGATGAATATACTGGGGTGCCTTGACCGCCTGACTAGTGGCCACTATCTACTTGAAGGCCAGGACGTGGGGGATCTTGATGATGATTCCTTGAGCGAATTCAGGCTGAGGCATCTGGGTTTTATATTCCAGAGCTTTAATCTTATCCCCCAATTGACCGTGCTCAGGAATATAGAACTTCCCCTCTACTACCTGGGATGGGAGCAGAGGGAGAGCGAAGAGCATGCCAGCGAGCTTGCCGCAAGCGTGGGACTGGAGGACAGGCTTAACCACAGGCCCACGGAGCTCTCCGGAGGCCAGATGCAAAGAGTAGCCATTGCCAGGGCCCTTGCCAATGATCCTCAGATAATCCTGGCGGACGAGCCGACCGGTAACCTGGATACCGCTACAGGGAAACAAATCATGGAATTGATTGCCGCACTTAATCATCGGGGAAAAACGATTATTATAGTCACCCATGAGGCTCATATCGCGGAATACGCAAGACACAGATTGCACATGAAAGACGGTGTCATTGAAAAGACGGAGGGGTGAGAGTTGAGACAGGCCTTTATAAGGGACATACAGATCGGGATAGAAAATCTTCTGCTCCATAAGCTCAGGTCCTTCCTGACTATGCTGGGAGTGGTGTTCGGGGTGGGTAGTGTGGTGGCCATGCTGTCGGTGGGAGAAGGGGCGAGCAAGGACGCCCTGGACCAGATCCGAAAGGTGGGAAGCAACAATATCATTGTAAAGTCAATAAAATCCGTGGAAGAGGAAAGCACTGCGACTCCTACCCGCGGTCCCAGCGTGAGTGTCTATGGAATCACCTACCGTGATTACGAAAGGATAGTATCGACCTTTGAGACCGTTAACCGGGCGGTACCAGTGAAAGAGATCCGCAAAGAAGGACGCCTGGGAGATAATTCCCTGGAGCTGCGTGTCATGGGGACAACACCGGAATGGTTTGAACTCGTTCAAAGACCTGTTTTGGCTGGCCGCGTCATGATTCCCTCGGACCTTACCCACCAGTCCTCTATTGTGGTGCTTACCGAATACGGGGCAAGGAGACTCCTGGCGACAAGAGGTACCATAGGTCAGAACCTGACCATAGGGGGCAGCAGCTTCAGGGTGGTAGGGATTGTCCAGAGCGAGGGGGAAGGAGAAACCGGTTCGGATTTACAACTCCCGGATCAGGAGATGGACGCCTACATCCCCATAGATCTGGCGAGGGTGATTTATGGGGACACCAATTTGGACATCTCTGGTGGGGATATAGATATAACCAGGGTGGAACTGCACCAGGTTATAGTTGAGGTGGATGATATTAAGGATGTAGAGATTACGGCTGACGCCATAAAGGGAATGCTGGAAAAGTTTCATGAACACAAGGACTATGAGATGAGCGTGCCCCTGGCCCTTTTGAGACAGGCGGAGGCCACCAAAAGGACATTCAATGTCGTGCTGGGCTCAATCGCGGGCATAAGCCTCCTGGTGGGAGGAATAGGCATCATGAACATCATGCTGGCGTCCGTGACAGAACGTACACGTGAGATAGGCATCAGACGCGCCATAGGCGCTAAGAGGAAACAGATCATTACCCAGTTCCTTATCGAGACGGTGGTTCTATCAACAATAGGCGGGATCGTGGGAATAGGTGTGGGTGTCTTTATACCCATACTGATAACACTGGCCGCCGGCATGCCGACGGTAGTAACAGCTACGAGCATTATGCTGCCGCTGTGTATAAGTGTGGGAATAGGTATTGTCTTCGGCCTATATCCTGCTGCACGCGCGGCCGAAGTGGATCCCATAATCGCATTGAGGCATGAATAAGCATCAGTTAGGGGTCAAGAATCGCGGGTCACGGAGGCCGGTAAATATTCGGGTAACATAGGGCAAACGGAGATGTATAATGCCTATATATGAATTTTATTGCAAGGATTGTAACATGATATTCAACTTTTTTTCGGCTTCCGTCAATGTGGAAAAAAGACCCACGTGTCCTAGATGTCATAAGGTAGAACTGCAAAGGCGAATGTCAAGTTTTATGACACCTAAGAACAAGGGATGGGAGGATGACACGGCCATGCCTGACATGGACGAAGCCAAGATGGAGCAGGTAATGTCGGTCTTGGCCGAAAAGGTGGGGCATGTGGATGAAAATGACCCCAGGCAGGCTGCCGATCTGATGAGGAAGATGACCGAAATGACAGGGTTGAAAACAGGCCCTGCCATGGAAGAAATGATAGCCAGGGTGGAGGCAGGAGAGGACCCGGAACAGGTTGAGGCTGATATGGGAGAACTCCTTGAATCAGAGGATACTTTTACCTTGAAGCAAGAATCTTCCGGACCCGTCAAAAAACGTCCGCTACTGGTGGACGACAATCTACATTACCTATAGATCAATCAATTCCACATCCCCCCACGTGGCCATCATATCCCCCATGATTCCAATACCCCCCAGGAGTCCGTCTATGTTTCCGGCATATTCCGGGAACCCTTCCATATCCTTTTTTGATCTGATCTTATTCCCGAGGGCAGTCGCCGCTCCATCCGCCAGAACGGTGGATTGAGACAGCAGACATATCAAATCAGCCGACCCCATACTGAGAGAATGACCTATCTCTCCGGAAGAGGAGCAAATACCGAGAGGCATAAGCCTGGCAGGTATTGACAGTCCGATCTTCTCGCTAAGGGGGGAATCACCCGCAAACATGGATACCGTTGCCCGCCGCTTGAGCTTTAAAAAAATATCCCCTCCGTTTTCGACAATAACCTGATCCGCCGATTCAAGAAGACCCAAGCCGACATACTGGGCAATGGCACCGGCCACGCTGGCCATGGGACCCACGCCGAGATCCCTTGTGGAAAGGATCATCTCTTTGACAATAGCGGGGGCATATGGATCTTTGGGATACGCTTCAAGTGTGGTTAAGAATTCCGGGTGGGATTTAATATAGGTCTCAAGCTGATATCTGTACTCAAAGACCAGGTCTGTTGCCTTTGTTTTAAGGTCTCTGTCACAACTGACCCACAGATCTGTTTCCTTTATGCTTATATTAAAGGACACCAGGCCTTCAGATTTGACGTCTTTTCTATATGTTCTATTCTCATGCGGTTTCATCTACAGCCATACCTCTTGGTTAGCCTTTAGCTATTAGCCATTAGCTATTAGCTGTGCTCCATCGACCCTTGAACCCTGTCTTATGTTTTTCCCCTCTTAGGGGAGGATCAAGGTGGGGTCTCATTGATCTTTCAAGACCCCCTCCCGGCCTCCCCCTAAAAGGGGAAGGGCAATTGAGTTTGCGCCATTCGCTATGCTTTGAGCCTTGAGCCTTCAGCTTTCAGCTTTAAGCTGTTCTCCCTCGAACCCGCGAATCCTTGAATCCTGATATATGTCGTCTTGAAAAGAACTGATGTGACCGGATATCAGTGACAACTTTATTCTGTCATGATCCTTTTTTCAAGGTGATATCTAAAGGAGAACCTTTTGCTCATTGAGAATTACAGGTTATGAGATAGAAAAAGATTATTTGCCGATCAAATCTTAATTACGTCTTGTCTTTTTTTTCGCGATTGCTATAATCTCATAAATTGAAACAGGGAATCAATCCCAGCAGGGCAGGGTGCGGATTCCATGGCCCCGGGGTTAAGGGTCACAGGAGGTAGCTATTGCTAAAATGTTGAAAATAGGGGTTATATCTGATACACACCTTAAAAAGGTCACGCAAGGCCTGGAGGAGATATACCGGAAGTATTTGCGAAATATGGACATGATCCTGCATGCGGGAGACTTTGTTTCTGTGAAAGTGGTGGAATTTTTAGATCAGGGAGATTTCCACGGTGTTTACGGGAATATGGACCCTCCTGATGTAATTAGTATGCTTCCGGAAAAAAAGGTGATCGAAGCAGGATCTCAGAGGATAGGCCTCATCCACGGATGGGGGCCGGCAGAGGGTATTGAGGATAGGATATGGAACAAGTTCAGTGACGTGGATATCATTGTATACGGCCATTCACATAGTCCGGCAAACCACGCGAAAGAAGGGGTTCTCCTTTTTAATCCGGGTACCGCTATTGGTTACGACATGTCCGGTCCTCATTCGATCGGCATATTGGAGATTGACGAGACTGTCAGGGGGAAGATTGTAGATATTTAACATGAGGTGTTTTTTATGCAGGTACTTTGGGCTCCATGGAGGATGGACTATATAACCTCGGGTGATAAGGGAGAGGGTTGTATATTCTGTCCCGGAGATGATCGGGGAAAGAATAAAGAACGTCTAATCCTTTATACTGGGCCAATGACAACGGTAATGATGAACAAATTCCCTTATATAAACGGTCATCTACTTGTAGCCCCCGTAAGACATATACCGGATCTAGCGGGGCTATCCAGTGAAGAAAGCCTCGCGCTTATTAGAACGGTTACGGACTCCATTGAGATCCTTAAAAGGGTCATAGGTCCTGAGGGTTTCAACGTCGGACTGAACCTGGGGAAAGTAGCCGGTGCCGGCGTAGAAGGACACATGCACTTTCATATTGTGCCCAGGTGGAACGGGGATACCAATTACATGACCGCGCTGGGAGAAGTACGTGTGATCCCAGAACACATAGAAGAGACGTATGAAAGATTAAGACCCCACTTTGAAAAACTATAGGAAAACCGGCCGGAGTGGGCCGGTATTTATTCCAGGATAGGAGGCTAATAATGAAATATCTGAAATTTCTACTGGCGGTAATAATAATATTAGTGGTGGTTATCCTTTTGGTGGAGAATCACGGGGCCTTTTCCACGGGAGTCGAATTCAGGATAGATCTATTTACATTTCATTACCGGTCTCCCGAGATATCCATCTATTACATAATAGGCATCTCTTTCCTTTTCGGGGTCCTGATCACCGGACTTTACGGAACCGTGGAGAGGTTCCAGCTCAAGAAACAGATAAAGACCCTGAACAATTTATCAAAGGAAAAGGACAAGGAGCTCAATTCCCTTAGGAATCTGCCTATTACACTGGATAATGTCGGTTCGGACAAACCGGCTAATGATTTCGAGAACGCTTAGATAGGAATTCTCGATGTTACAGCAGTTCTCCCAATGGCTCTTGAAATCCGGTAATCTGGAACTGGTTGCAGGTTTGACCGCGACCTTTATTATTGGTGTGGTAGCGGGGCGGCTAGTACGCTACCGGAAGGAGAAGAATGCGAGGACATTGCCGGGGAGCGGCGATAACGCGTTTTTCAAGGGTATCCAGTATCTTCTATCCAATGATCGCGATCACGCCATAGAAGAATTTACCAAATCCGTACAGGTCAATTCAGACACTATAGAAACCTACGTTGCCCTGGGAAACCTTTACCGTTCCAAGGGGGATATCGACAGGGCTATACGTATCAGGCAGACAATCATTTTAAGACCCAATATTGATGAAAAGATCAAGCTCAGGGCGCTTATTGATCTCGGATTGGATTACAGGAAAGGGGGTTTTTTTGACAGGGCACTGGAGACATTTAATAACGTGCTTAGGAGACAGCCCTCTAATCTGGAGACGCTTGGAGAGATAGAAAAGATATATGAGGAGATGAAGGACTGGAATAACGCGTTTTTGGTCCGTCAGAAAATCTCCAGGTTGACCAAGGGCGATCACGCCCACATACTTGCCCATCATCAGACGGAAATAGGCAAGATCCAGATGAACAATGGAGAAATGGCAAAGGCAAAGGAGAGTTTCAGAAAGGCCATATCCATCCATGGAGACTGTATCGACGCCTATCTTCATCTGGGTGATCTCTATTTTGACCTCCAGGACTACAAAAACGCCATCGCTACTTGGAAAAAGGTTGGAAAAATAGCTCCTAGCTTTACATTCCTGGCATATCGCCGTCTGGAGGGGGCATATTCAAAGATGAAGAACCTCAAGCCAGTGGAAGATTTTTTAAAAGAAAGCACCAGATCTAATGCGGACGCCTTTACACGTCTTGCGCTTGCCAGGTATATGTACAACGAAAAGGATTATGAAGGGGCACTCAGGGAACTTGAAATTGCCCTTGATCTGGATCCCTCATTCTGGGAGGCGAGGAAATTCATGGGGGAGATACTCCTGGAGCATGGAAAAGAAGGGGATATTCTGACGTCCTACAGGGATTTTCTTACCCAGTTGAATGTACCCTACCTTGAGTTCCAGTGTTCCAATTGCGGTTTCTGTCCCACCCAACTGCAGTGGCAGTGCCCGCAATGTAAAAAATGGGATACCATAGCTTTTATTGATTCCAAGAGTTCAGGCTCATCCCTTCCCAAACATCCTTCCAGAGCATTCATCGGCTTATCCTCCAAGAATACAAAGGAAGAACAATGAGCCAGGTGACTCCGATGCTCAGACAATTTTTGGATATAAAAGACACCTACCCGGAATCGATACTTTTTTTTCGCATGGGTGATTTTTATGAGATGTTTTTTGAAGATGCGGAAACAGCTTCCAGGGTCCTGGGCATTACCCTTACCTCCAGGGGATCATATGACGGCAAAAAGGTTCCCATGTGCGGGATCCCCCATCATTCATCCAAATCCTACATAGGGAAGCTCATTGAAAATGGATTCAATGTGGCCATATGCGAGCAGGTTGAGGAGCCTGGTCAGGGCAAGCAAGTCGTGAAAAGGGACGTGGTCAGGTTGGTAACCCCCGGGTCAGTGATTGACGAGTTTGAGGCCGAAAGCAAAGGGAATCTCTATATGGCCGCCATATCCGGAAGCAGCACCTCTTACGGCCTGGCTCATGTGGACCTATCCACCGGGGATTTCCGGGTAACAGAAGTAAGGGAATGGCGTGAACTAGTTGATGAACTGGGAAGGATTGACCCGGCCGAATTGCTTGTGTATGAAACAGATAACCTTTTGCATCACAAGGATCTTTCCTGCTACAGAAGGGAACCGCTTAAAAAGGATGAATATGACAAAGAAAGCGCGGAGGAGCTATTAAAGGAACAGATGGGCGTAAAGTCCCTGAAAGGATTCGGGTGTGACGATTTTAAACAGGGTATTGCCGCTGCAGGCGCCCTTGTTTACTACCTGAAAAAGACACAGAAGACGAGTCCGGGACATATCAAGGAAATAGCAACCTATCGCCTGGGAGACTACATGTTCCTCGACGAATCCACTGTATTGAATCTCGAGTTGTTCGAGACTATGAGGCGGAGATCGGTCAAGGGATCACTTTTTCAGGTGCTCGACAGGACACTGACCCCTATGGGAAGCAGGCTCCTTAAAAGATGGATGGGTTATCCCCTGGTAGACATCCATAGAATCAGGAGGAGGTTGGCAGCGATCGCTGATTTCAGGGAGGACATGTTGCGCAGGGAAGAGATCAGGGGACACCTTAAAGGGATATATGATCTGGAAAGATTGAATGGAAAGATCTCACTGGGTAGGGCTAACGCCAGAGATCTTCTGGCACTTAGGGCCTCGATCCACAGGCTGCCATCAGTCAAGCACCTGCTGACAAAGTCAACAAGTGAGCTGTTGTATGAGATAAGTTCAAACCTGGATACCCTTCAGGACATATCGGGTATTATAGAGACAGCCATATGTGATGATCCCCCGGTGTCCCTGAAAGAAGGAGGGCTTATAAGGGAGGGGTATAACAGGGAGCTGGATGAATTAATCAGTATCACCAGAGACGGCAAGGCCTGGATTGCGGATCTGGCCCTTACCGAAAAAAAGAGAACAGGAATATCTAATCTTAAGATAGGGTATAATAAGGTCTTCGGATATTATATAGAGATCTCAAAGGGGAACCTTCATCTGGTGCCCGAGGATTACATCAGGAAACAGACCCTGGTAAACGGGGAGAGATACATTACCGAGTCATTAAAGGAATATGAGGAGAAGGTGCTGGGAGCCGAGGAGAAGAGGGCGGCCCTTGAATATGATATTTTTGAAGAGATAAGGAGCCAGGTTGCTCTTGAGAGCCGACGTATAAAGGAGACCGCTGGTTCAATCGCTGAGATCGATGTGCTTGCAGGTCTGGCTGAGACGGCCGAGCTCAACGGCTACGTAAGTCCCGAAGTAAACGAGGGGAAGGTGATAGATATCGTGGACGGAAGGCACCCTGTTATAGAGCAGACCGTAAAGGATGAGGATTTTGTGCCGAATGATATCCACCTGGATGACGGGCAACAGCAGTTTTTAATTATTACCGGGCCTAACATGGCCGGCAAATCAACTATCCTCAGGCAGGTGGCTCTTACGGTCCTGATGGCCCAAATGGGAGGGTTCGTACCGGCCACCAGGGCGGAAATAGGGCTTGTGGATCGCATCTTCACGCGTATCGGGGCCTCAGATGATCTGGCAAGGGGTAGGAGCACTTTCATGGTGGAGATGGACGAGACGGCGAATATCCTGAGGCATTCCACCACAAAAAGCCTGGTTATCCTGGACGAGATAGGAAGGGGCACAAGCACCTATGACGGTTTGAGTATCGCCTGGGCAGTGGCGGAGGCACTTCACGACAGGGATAACAGCGGTATCAGAACACTTTTTGCCACCCATTACCATGAACTGACGGAGCTTCTTTCCACAAAGTTCAGGGTAAAGAATTTCAACATAGCAGTAAAGGAATGGAAGGATCAGATCATTTTCCTGAGGAAACTCGTCCCGGGCGGTACAAGCAGGAGTTACGGGATACAGGTAGCCCGGATAGCCGGCATACCCGAAGGAGTGATAGAGAGGGCAAAAGAGATACTGGAGAACCTGGAGAAGGGGGAGATGGACGATCTGGGAAGGCCACCAAGGCTCGGCCGTTCACGCATGCCTCAGCAAGGGGAAGAGGCCGCCCAGATGAGTCTTTTTGGATGGCATGATCATGCCTTCGTAAAACGGATCATGGAGCTTGATATTTCCTCCATGACACCTCTGGAGGCGTTGGTAGAACTGGACAAGATTAAAAAAACCGTGGAAGAAGCAAAATGAGATTGAAAATCACAGAGGGTATTCATATTCTTTTGTTATTGATGATGATTATTTCGCTTGATCCCGTGTTCACATCCGCCGCGACAAAGACGGAGACACTATTGACCAATGCGAACATATGCAGGAGTTCCCTTTACCGGTCTTCCAGTAAAATGAAGTATCGTCATAACTGGCTTAATTGCATCAGGCGATACAAGGCCCTGTATGAAGATTACCCGGAAAGTGAGCAGGCTCCCTGGGCAATGTATTATTCCGCCAGAATGTATACAAAGCTTTACGGGTATTCAGGGCTTGAGGAAGACCTGGATACGGCATTGGGAGTTTATGAAAGGCTGACGGAAGACTACAGCGCTCACCGTCTGGCTGATGACGGACAGTATAAAAGGGGTCAGATATATTACCAATATAAGAAAGACTTAGCCCAGGCCTATGTCGAATTCTTAAAGGTGGAGATAAAATATCCCGCTGGAGATATGGTACCTAAGGCCAAAGAGATGATGGATAAGCTGGCGGCTGTCATCGGAAAAGCGCGGAATGCTGAAAAGGAACAGACCCCGGACGAGTTATCGTCCGATGATGGAAAATTGACGGCTGTTGACAACATACGGCACTGGTCAACCCCGACTTACACACGAGTGGTCATTGATCTGGAAAGTCCTGTTGAATATACGTCGCATCTCCTTAAGGAGGATCCGGATCTTGATAAGCCCAGGCGCCTCTATCTGGACCTGGAGAAGACCTATGTCGGTACCGATATAGTGGGGGAAATACCCATAAAAGACGGCCTGCTACAGATGGCCAGGGCGGGACAGTACACAAGTGACACGGTGCGGGTTGTGCTGGATATAGACAGCATTAAAGATTACAAGATCTTCCGCCTTCATGACCCATTTAGGATCGTTGTTGATGTAAGCGGTGTTGAAGAAGAACCTGAGGAAAAACTGACGGCGATGAATGCATCTTCCAGGGCCGTGGGTAAAGGGATAAGGAAGCCGGAGAGCCCTGATTCGACCGTATCTCTGGCAAGGCAACTTGGTCTGAGCGTCAAGAGGATCGTGATCGATCCTGGACATGGAGGAAAGGACCCGGGTTGCTATTTCAGCGAGGCCATAAGGGAAAAGGATATTGTCTTGGACCTCGCCAAGAGATTAAAGAAGAAGATAGAAGGGAGGCTGCTGGGATGCGAGGTCCTGCTGACAAGGATGAATGATTTGTTTGTTCCTTTGGATGAGCGTACAGCCTTTGCCAACGTGAAGAAGGCGGACCTTTTTATCTCTCTTCATGTTAATGCCCACAAGCAGGCCAGTATATTCGGGGTGGAAACATATTTTTTGAACATGGCGACGGATGAAAGGGCCGTAATGGTTGCCGCAAGAGAAAACGCCACATCTGAAAAGAATATCAGCGATCTCCAAACCATATTAAACGACCTTATGCTGAATACAAAGATAAGCGAATCCAGCAAGCTTGCTTATTATGTCCAGGACGGAATGATGACGCAGATAAAGGAGAACTATAAGGCCAACAAGAGTCTCGGAGTTAAACAGGCCCCTTTTTATGTGCTTATAGGAGCGGAAATGCCGGCTATACTTGTAGAAACGGGCTTCATTACCAATTACACAGAGAGAAAACGCTTAATGGAAGAGGCATACCGGGACATGATAGCCGATGGAATAGTCGAAGGGATAGAATCCTATATTAAAGGCATTGATTTGACTTACCGGCAGGGGTAGGATGAAACAGGCGGTTTAACTTATCCGTCAGGACCTGAACCATTTTCCCGGCCCTGTCTCTCATAATATCCATGTCTCGCCCGAGGTACCTCAGGCTTTTGTCCCGGACAGTGGCAAGAACTGCTGAACCGATTTTTTCATAAAGGACCATGAATGCCTCTCTAAAGGCCTCCCCGGGAGTAACAGCCTCTTTATTCATTCCCAGGTTCTGGATGTGTATATCCGGTAGGGGCACGCTGATAGTTGTCCCGGCCATTAAAGGGATAACAATACCCATTTTGCTGTCCTTTAACACAAAATCTTTTATTAGGATTTTTTTTCGCTTTTCGCCATTCCGTAATCCTCTGGACGATCTATCTTTAGAACTGACGGCACCTTTTATATTATTCAGGATGGTCCTGAAATTGTCGGTTCCTTCGGCCTTTTCATACGTGATTTCAGGCGCGACCACCTCTATTTTGTTGATAATAAGAGGATTGCCCATAATAAAGGTGTTCCTGTCCGTGTATAACAGGATAGACTCCGCTTTTATGGCCCGCCTGGATTTAAACCCTTCAGGGTTATTGAGGGTGAAGTCCCTAAGTTCAAGCCGGCCCGATAAAGGGGAGAAATAGGCGTTCCCCAAGCTGATCTCCGTTTTTGTAATAGCGGGGCCGTGTTTATTGACGGCGTCCATGATCATGGATACCGGCTTGAGCCACAAAACATAGAGAATGCAGAGAATAACAAGGAGCGCCGTCAGGCAAATAATGATTACTATTGTCATTATAAGAATCTCTTTTGTTTTGTCTTTACTTTACGGGGCAAGGAAGTTAGACTTCATTGTTTAGCGGTACTACCAGCCTTGCTATCTCTTCTTTTGAAAAGACTTTTCCGCAGCCGGCGCATCTGTCGGTAGATATGTTTACATGACCGCATACAGGGCAGGTGATTAGTTGGATCATTTGCTCAGGCTCGCTCGGGCCTGAATCGAGGTTTATAGAAATTTTGCCTTTACATTTGGGGCAAGTGGTGGTGATGCCTCCTTCCGGAATCACAGGGATCTTCGAGATATCTATATTGTACATGGCTCCACAGCCTGGGCATTTCACTTTCATATTGATCCACCCGTATTTAAAGATTAGTTAAACCCGTCCTTTTCACAATTGTGAGAAGGATTAGGCTAAATTGGTATTTCATATAGCACAGTTATCAGTAAAAAGCAATTGAAAATGCAGAGACCTGTTGAATCTTCCAGGGGGACTTCATTCAATAAGGCGAACGCATATTACGCAGAGGATTTAGGGATGGACTCCGGTCACGGCCATTCTGTCCAAAACGACATCTATGCTATTCAGTGGACGTGAGCTTATTTTCAAGGGTTTGGCACGCTTTTTCTCAGTAGCAACGGGAGATTCTGCCGGGGGTTCTGAGGAGCAAACCCTTGAAAATAAGCTCACTGCAAACTTTGGGTGGAATCCTTCTTGAGATGTCGTCTTGGAAAGAACAGCCGTGACCTTCGTATTAAATATTATTATATTGTTTATAGATAAAGAGGTCACTCCCGGTCTTTTAAGGAGTATATCCGCATGGTTGGGGAATCGAGAAAAGGGTTGTCTGAATGGTATTATGTTGTCACCCGGTGAACTTGAGGAAAAGAGTCACAAGGCCCAGATAGATCAGGAGACCTATGATATCATTCGATGTGGTTACGAAAGGGCCCGTAGCGAGGGCGGGATCAATATTCAATCTTTTAAGTATAAGAGGCACGGCAGCGCCGATGAAACCTGAAATTAGCACAATAAGCATCAAAGAAAGCCCCACTATCGACCCAAGGGTATAATCGGATAGCCATGTACCTACTATCAATCCTAGCAGTATGCCGCATATGACACCGTTAAAAAGAGCCACTCTTGTCTCTGTCCACAGCCTTTTCCGTGTATTCACGATGCCGATGTCGCCTGTAGCCAGCCCCCTTACCGCAACCGTGGATGCCTGGATTCCCGTATTCCCGCCCATGGCCATTATAACGGGGAAGAAGAAGGCCAGGGCTATTATATTTTGAAGGGAGTTTTCAAACTGGTCGATAACAACGGCGGCAAGAATGCCGCCGAAAAGGGCTACTATCAGCCATGGCAACCTGGCCCTGGAGATCTTAATGGTGGATTTTTCCCATATTTCCTGATGAATAACACCAGCCATCATGGAGATATCCTCATCCACTTCTTCTTCAATAACATCTATGATATCGTCATGGGTAATGCGCCCCACCAGGCGATTATTTTCATCCACCACGGGAATAGCTACCAAGTCATATTTTTTTACCAGGTTGGCGACCTCTTCCTGGTCCCTATTGACATCCACCGAGATTACTTCAGGGTTCATGATATTGCTTATTTTGGAATCAGGGGATTCCAGGACCAGATCCTTCAATGATATGACGCCGACGAGCTTTTCATAATCGTCCACGACCCAAAGGTAATAAAGGTTTTCAACTTCTTCCCTCTTTTCTCTTATGCTTTTTATAGCCTCCTGAACCGTAGAGTTTTCCTTCACCGCAACATACTCGAGGGCCATGATGCCACCGGCCGTGTCCTCACGATAGGGAAGGAGTTTTTCCAGGTCCTCGGATACATCATGCTTGAGGGTACTTATAATCTGTTTCGCACGATACTCCGGCAGATCTCCCAGGAGGTCCACCGCGTCATCAGAGTCAAGCTCTTGCACAATTTCAGTTATGACCCGGTTATCAAGATCACTTATAATGCTTTCCTGTACAGGGTCTTCGATCTCTACCAGGACATCACCCGCCCCATCCGGCTCTAGCATTTCAAAAATAAACAGACGTTCTTCAGGGTCAAGGTGTTCTATGAGATCGGCAAGATCGGCGGGGCGCATTTGATCGATCAAATCCTTGAGGAACCCGGCATTCTTTTCGTTGATAGAGGTCTTAACCTCTTCAATCATCTTTTCGTCGAGTACTTGATTTGTCATGGTTGTCAAAAAAAGCTACCTCGCTTTGTAATAATTCATAAATCAGGGGTCTGCCGGATAATTACGATGACTTTTGCCTTTGCAGACCCTTGAGCCTTTCCATGATGAATTGCTGGTATCCCTGTTTGCCGTTGATTTTCCCGTCTAGGAAATCCAGGTCAATCTCCGCCCTGGCGGAGGTTTTATGCCCGCCTGCGGACCCAAAGTCTCCAAAAAGCCTTTTTGCTGTTTTCCCCGCATCAAGACGGAATCCGACATTCCTTATTATTATGATAAGCTTTCTGCCTTGTATGCCTGAGACCACAGCCCATGTAGCCTCCGCCATCTTCATGAAAAAGTCTGCTATCATTACCAGAGTATCGGCATTATCCACCTTGCCCATATGGATGAGTGCAACATCCTTTATAAACACAAGTCGCTCCATTGCGGTTTTATAATAGCTTAATGTCTTCTTGGTTATTTCGGAAGACTCGATCTTTTTTATGATAGCGGGATTTATAAATTGGTACAGGTATTTGAACGCATTGATATCGTGAGGTGTCGAATCCCTGACGAAGTTATCTGTATCTGTTTTAATACCATAAAACAGGGCCGTCGCAAGCCTCGGCGACGGTTTGATGGCCGCCCCCCTCAGGTATTCGACCATGATGGTCGAGGTGGCACCGTAATCTTCCTTGATATCCACAAAGGTGCCTACTGAGGAAGGATTGATAGGATGATGATCAATAATTATGTCAAAACTGTATTTGCTCAGCTGTTCGTTATGAGGGGGCTGTGAATCCAAAAGGGCCCATTTAGTGTATTCGGAGCTGTTAAGCTTTCTGATATGCCTATGATCCAGCTTGAGCAATTTCATCATGGCCAGATTGTCAGCCCTTTTAATAACATTGATATGATAAATGGATGTTTTTTTGACCTTTCTCCAAAAAAACCGTTTCAAGGCCATAGCGCTGGCCATGGAATCAGGATCCGCATTTATGATAATAGCCAGAGTATCCTCAGAGGTTACCACCTCCTGAAGTTTTTTGCACTTGTCGGTCAAAGAGACGGATTTCGGGAACGGGTGTGCCATTTTCATATTCTTATTGTCATCCGGCATTGATCAATCTGTTTCCTCTAATGTTTTAAAGCACCATAGAGCATGAGATGTGAAATTGCAATCTCAAAAATTATCCAATGCTAAATCGGTTGTGCCTGCCCATAGAATGTTGTTTACATGGATAGGACGGGTCCTTAATAATTATGACCTGAAAGAGAGAGGAGGATATTCCGGATTAAGACTTCAGACAAGGAGGCATTGTACAGGATCCTGGGGAAAGCATGAAAAGCACATTGGGAACAAGGGCCTGAATGCCTTTATTCTTCGAACAAGATACTCCCGATTTTATCCTTTATGACATTTGAGGCGTTTTCATCCCCTAATAATCCTACCCGAATGGACACCTCGGTCTCATGTGGCGATACATATTCTAAAGAAAGATTTACTTCTTGGCCCTTTGAGCTGCTTGCGGCTGAAATCTTTCCTGAACCGATTCTCTCTGTCTTCTCCTGGATTGTAAACTCCAGGTCCTCCAGGGCCTTAATAGATGTATCCCATGTCTTTTCATAGGGTGCCTCGTATACAACGGTCAGCAGGCCCTTGTAGTATTTGTATCCGCCAATACCGGCGGCTGCGCCACCGAGAAGTAACATAGGAGCACATCCCATAAGGAAGACGCATAACAAAAGGGGAAGCGTATATCTTAATTTCAACATTTTCGACTCTCCTCATCTGAACGCAATAATTTACTCCAGGTTTTTAGATACTGCTTTTACAAGCTGATGTCAATAGATATCCGATCGATATCTTTTAGAGGATACGGATTGACTTAAGGGTGTTCATCTGGTAATCAAGGTCTACAAAATGTCCCTGGCTTCAGCCGGTAGACAGTTCACTTCAGACGGAGGCCGGTATCAAGAAATGGATTATAAATCAACATTGAATCTTCCTAAGACCAGGTTTGCCATGAAGGCCAATCTGGTTAAAAAAGAGCCTGAAATGGTAAAAAGATGGGACCAACAGGATCTTTATCATGTTATAAGAGACGGTTCCAGGAACAGAAACAGCTATATGCTCCATGACGGCCCTCCCTACGCAAACGGAAATATTCATATGGGCACCGCCTTTAACAAGATATTGAAGGATATCATAATAAAATCGAAACAGATGGCAGGATTAAGCGTCCCCTATGTTCCCGGATGGGACTGTCATGGCCTCCCCATTGAGCACAAGGTTGATATGGAGCTGGGGCCGAAGAAAAAGGATATGACGCAGGTGGAGATAAGAAAAACCTGCAGGCGATATGCGGAAAGGTATATAGGTATCCAAAGGAAGGAATTCAAACGTCTGGGTGTATTAGGTGATTGGGCGAATCCCTATCTGACCATGGATTTTTCTTATGAGGCTGTGATCATAAGGGAATTTGGAAAGTTTGCCCTGAATGGGAGTATTTATCAAAGTAAAAAGCCTGTCTACTGGTGCACTTCATGCCGGACAGCTCTGGCGGAAGCGGAAGTGGAATACGAGGAACATTCTTCTCCTTCAATCTTTGTCAAATTTCCCATGATATCCGATCTCTCGAAGGATTATCCTTCCCTTAAGGGTAAAAAGGTTTTCGTTGTGATCTGGACCACGACGCCATGGACCATACCGGCTAATCTTGCTATAGCCTTGCATCCGGACCTTGATTATGTGGCGGCAGACGTTGGCGGCAATGAGGTTTTTATAATGGCCGAGGGTCTGTTCAACGTATGCATGGATTCCTTCGGCATAAAGACCTGGCATATTCTAGAGACTTTCAATGCAAAAAGGCTGGAAACATATAAGGCAAGACATCCCCTATACGACAGAATCTCCCTTTTAGTCCTAGCTCCCTATATAACCCTGGATGCGGGGACCGGGTGTGTGCATACCGCGCCGGGGCATGGAAGAGAAGATTACGAGACAGGTCTTGCCTATGGTCTTGATGTATACTCACCGGTGGACGATGCGGGCAGGTTTACGGAGGATGTTGATTATTTTGCCGGCCTGGATGTGTTTGAGGCTAATGAACATGTTAACAATAAACTTAAGGAAGCAGGCGCCCTTATAAAGGAAGAGGTGATCTCTCACGAATATCCCCATTGCTGGCGCTGTAAAAACCCCGTTATTTTCAGGTCTACGGAGCAGTGGTTTATTTCCATGGACAAAAATGATCTTAGGACAAAGGCCCTGGATGCGATTAATAAAGTAACATGGATACCACCCTGGGGTAAGGAGCGAATCTATCAGATGATTTCCAACAGGCCGGACTGGTGTATATCCCGCCAGAGGGTATGGGGAGTTCCCATAACCGTCTTTTTCTGTGAGGAATGTGGCGCCACGATAATATCGCAGGAGATAATCGACCACGTGGCAGGCCTAGTCGAAAGGTCGGGAGCGGATATATGGTTCGAAGAGTCTGAAGAAGCCCTGGTGCCTCCCGGGACCCGTTGCTCCAAGTGCGGGGGGAAAAGATTCAGAAAAGAGACGGATATCCTTGACGTGTGGTTCGATTCCGGAATCAGCTACGCGGCTGTGATGGAAATGAGGGATGATGTTGAAAGCCCGGCGGATCTTTATCTTGAAGGTAGTGATCAGCACAGGGGATGGTTTCACAGCTCTCTGTTGTGTTCCGTAGGCACCAGGGGAAATGCTCCCTACAAAACCGTATTGACTCATGGATTTGTGGTTGACGGAAGAGGCAAGGCCATGCACAAGTCCGCCGGAAATGTTATATCACCTGAAGATATCATAAAAAACTACGGGGCCGAGATTATAAGGCTGTGGGTAGCGGGAGAGGATTACAAAGACAATATACGATTGTCAATAGAGATTCTGCAGCGACTGACAGAGGCCTACCGGCGTATACGCAACACGTGCCGCTATCTACTCGGGAACCTGAACGGTTTTGATGCTGAAAGGGACAGTGTCCCCTACGATCAGATGGAGGAACTGGACAGGTGGGCCCTTAACCGCCTGCAGGAGGTTAATGACAAGGTAAGCAGGGCCTATAGGAATTTTGAGTTTCATGCCGTATATCATTCCCTACACAATTTCTGTGTCCTTGACCTGTCCTCCTTCTATCTGGATATTATTAAGGACAGACTGTATGTATATCCTGAAAGATCCGTTGCCCGCAGATCCGCCCAGACCGCCCTGAACGAGGTACTGAATGTTCTGGTGAGGCTTATGGCTCCCGTACTCTCTTTCACGTCTGATGAAATATGGCAGATTATGGCAGATGGAGATAACAGCCGTGAGCTTAGTGTGCATGCGGCCCTTTTTCTGCCGGTAAGACAAGATTTCGTAGATAAAAGCCTGGCAGAAAGGTGGAATCTAATCATTAAGGTGCGTAAGGATGTTACCAAGGGCCTGGAAATCGCCAGAAAGGACAAACTGATAGGGCATTCTCTGGATGCTTCCGTAATCCTAGGTGTACCAGAGGATCTTGATGTGCTGCTGGATCCTTACAAAGATCAGCTGAGGTCCCTGTTTATCGTCTCCAGTGTTCGGATTTTACCTGCCGGAGATATGGAAGACGGTTTTGAAGGGGGGGAAATCGAGGGATTGATGGTAAAGGTAGTTCCTTCCCAGGATCCCAAGTGTGAACGATGCTGGGTTCATGATCCTAGTGTGGGGCAATTTAAGGAGCACCCTACCATCTGCGAAAGATGTTTCAATGCCTTGAAGGAAATGGGGTACATTTGAGTGTGAAGAAAGACCTTATCTTTTTTACCATTCCTGCCTCCGTGGTGATCATTCTGGATCAGGCCTCTAAAATCATTGTTGCCGGGTCCATAAAGTATTACGAATCTGTGCCGGTAATAGATGGTTTTTTTCATCTTGTCCATGTCAGAAACAGGGGGATAGTCTTTGGATTATTTAATAACCCCGACGCGCAATATTTCTTTTACTTGCTTGTTTCTGCCACCATAATAGCGATCATACTTCTCTTTTTGTGGTTTATAACTCTTAAGGGCAAGGATAAGAGAGTAATTTTCGGATTGTCACTTGTAGTAGGGGGAGCAATTGGAAATCTTATCGACAGGTTGAGGATCAGGGAAGTAATAGATTTTCTAGACTTTTTCATAGGAGAATATCATTGGCCGGCATTTAATCTGGCTGATTCGTCCATTACCGTGGGGGTCTTCTGGATTCTAATAAATCTCTTTTTTTTCGGTATTCAGGATGATAAAAGGGGGGATGATTTGTAGATCCGGTATGGAATGACCGGATAGGTGTGAAGGATGATAACCGGTCCCGGGTATGCTTCTCAAGGCGGCATCTAAGGTATCCGGAGTACGTGTTCTTATTTTCAAGGGTTTGGCACACACGTTCTTGGTAGCAACGGGAAATTCTGCCAGGGGTTCTGGTGGAGCAAACCCTTGAAAATAAGCCCACTGCGGGCTTTGGGTGGAATCCTTTTTTGAGATGCCGCCATTCAAAGAACACCCGTGACCTTATGTAGGCCCGAAGGGGTAGCACTAGCGAGAAGGACAAATTAGCTCATAGCTGATAGCTCATAGGCAATAGAGGGATTAAGGATTAGGGATTAAGGATTATGTGGTAGCGGAGTATTTTTCTTAATCCCTTAATCCATATCCCTTAATCCTTACCCCTTTGCTCATTGCTCTTTGCTGATAACTAAAAGCTAATGGCTAATAGCTAAAAGCTAACTCCCGGTCACACCTGCTCTTTTCAAGAGGACATCTAATCACCGTTTGTCAGAGCAGAGGATAGGATTAATTAATGAAAAAGAAGGGATGATTTTGTCATGTTCCCTGTTTTATTTTCAATAGGACCCTTTACCTTGCATACCTACGGTATCTTTGTGGCTACCGGTATCGTAGTGGGTATCCTGGTAACCATACGGATAGGAAGATCACAGGGTATAATGCCTCAGAATATCCTGGATATGAGTTTTATCATTATTCTTGGCGGTATCATCGGTTCGAGGCTGCTTTATATACTTATGAATTTTTCATATTACAGTTCAAACCCTCTGGATATGCTAAAACTATGGCAGGGAGGTCTCGTTTTTGCGGGAGGCTTGCTGGCAGGTCTTATTATGCTTATCTGGTACGCCAGGCGGAAAGACTATAATCTATTGGTGTTAGGAGATATCTGGTCTCCTGGAGTAGCAATAGGTCAAGGCATAGGTCGTATAGGCTGCTTTATGGCGGGTTGCTGCTATGGCAAGCCCACAACCGTGGCCTGGGGTGTGGTATTTACCGATCCCCGCTCCCTGGCTATGCCTGATATCCCCCTGCATCCGACACAGCTATACTCCTCATTGAGCGGCTTTGTAATCTTTATTATCCTTATGATCCTGACCGCCAAGAAGAATTTCGAGGGCCGGGTGCTATTATGGTTTCTGATTTTACACAGCGCCTCGCGGCTCCTAATCGAAAGATTCAGGGGGGATGACAGGGGATTAATACCAGGAACCGACTGGACTGTCACTCAGTTTTCGACCGTCTTCATCCTCATAGGAGCTGTGATTACGCTCTTGATTATAAAGACCCGACAGGAAAAAGATTCTTAGGTGACGGACATTTTTGCAAAACGGCATGTAGCGTCACACAACCGTGTCGGATGGACGGCAGTACTACACAGCATCACTGTTCGCCTTAATGTAATCTGCCTCGGTTACCATGAAATAGGCTTGGCTCCACCGGGAAAAAAGAGAGATTTGGGAAGCAGGGCAGCAGCTGTTGAAGAGATCAGGGGGCTCGACCTGTGGCTTCTATCGGATTTACCAAATCAGGTAACCGGTCAGATAATAGTACAGGATGCCGGTGTTTGCGCATAAAATGGGTTAAAGAAAAGTCCGGGAATGCGCGGCGGACTTTAAGTAACGGACTTACGCCATATGGGGCCGTCTTTGGTGTCTAAGACCTCGACCCCTTTCTTCTCCTTTAACTCCCGCCGTGTACGATCCGCGGTTTCCCAGTCTTTTGCCTTCCTTGCCTCTTCCCTCTTGGCTACCAAATCCTCCACAGACCTATCAGATTTTTCGGGCTCGAAATCCATTACTCCCAGGACAGAGTTCATGTCCTGCAGGTATTCGATTATCTTGTTTTTATCCTGTTCATTCAGCCCTTGGCGGTCCATTATTCTGTTGACGCTGCCCATGAATTGAAAGACGGCTGCCAACGCGGGTGCAATATTAAAATCATCATCCATTGATTTAACAAAATTATATCTTAAATCATAGAATATCTGATCCATATCTGGATGGGGAGGACCTTGGCGGCAATGTATAAGTTTGGTCACAAATCTGTCCATATTTGAGAGAGTCTTTTTGGCCATATCGAGCTTTTCCCAGGAGAAAAAGATCGGTTTTCTGTAATGGCGGCTGATAAGCCAGTAGCGTATCTCCCTGCCTTTGTAGCCCCTTTCAAGTATTTTCCTGATGCTGTATTTTTGATCAGGGACATTGGGAAATTTTTTCCCGTTTATCATAACGAGTTCATTATGAAGCCAGTAATTGGCAGGCGGCTTGCCTGTCAAAGCCATGCATACGGCTATCGAATTCTCGTGATGAGGGAAGATGAGGTCGATGCCGCTTGTATGAATATCATAGGTTTTCCCCAGGTATTTCATAGCAATCGCCGGGCACTCCAGATGCCAGCTCGGCCTGATATTGCCCCATTTTGTGTTATAGGAGATGCCTTTCTTGAGCTCATTAAGTGTTGAACGTTTGAGGAGCGTAAAATCCCTGGGGTTTTCCTTTTCATATTGCTCCAGGTCAACTGTCTTGCCTACCTTGATCTTCTTCAAATCGACTCTGGAAAGCTTGCCGTATTCCCTGAATCGAGAAATGTCAAAATAGACAGATCTGAATTTTTCATAGGCATAGCCCTTTTCCAGCAATCTTTTGCTCATATCAATCATGTCATCAACATGTTCGATAGCCCCGGGATATTTGTCCGCCCTTTTTATGTTCAGGCTGTCGATATCCTTCAAGAATTCGTCATAATAGTTTCTTGTGAATTCCCGGAGGGATAAACCAGCCTTTTCCGCCCCTTCGATAGTACGATCATCCAAATCTGTTACATTCATGATATGGGTTACGGGCAAGCCCTTATATTCCAGGTATCTCACTATGAGATCCGAAAAGACAAAACGCCTGCTTTGTCCTATATGTATAAGCTGGGAAAGCGTGGGGCCGCAGGAGTAAAGTCTGACACGTTTTTCATCTATTGGAACAAAGGTTTCTTTCTTCCTAGTAAGAGAATTGTAAAGGAGCTGGCCGGTTTTCTTTTTATCCTCAAATAGCGTAGTACTCAGGTATCTCTCCCCGGTGTCCGGGAGTATCACCACGATACTGCCTGAATCCATCTCTTTGGCAAGAGTTAAGGCCCCAGCCATGGCTGCTCCTGAGCTCATGCCCACAAAAAGGCCCTCCTTTTTTGCAAGCATTTTTGATGTCTGGTATGCCTCTTCATCATCAATTCTAATGATTCGGTCTACCCTGTTTTTCTCGAATATGCCTGGCCGATATGATTCATTCATGTTCTTAAGTCCCTGAATCCTATGCCCCAGATAGGGTTCAACACCGATGATTTTTACATCGGGTTTAAGCTCCTTAAAACGTCTTGATATGCCCATCAATGTGCCTGTTGTGCCCATAGAGCAGACAATAGCATCCAGTTCTCCTCGTGTTTGTTCCCATATCTCCATGGCTGTCCCTTCATAATGAGACATCCAGTTTGATTTATTGTTGAATTGATCTGCAAGCCAGTATTTATCAGGTTTTTCCCTTTTCATATTATAGACCGACTCGATAGCTCCATCAGTACCAAGGTGGGCGGGTGTAAATTTTAGTTCTGCACCCATTGCCCGGAGAATCTTCTTCCTTTCCTCACTTACCGCCTCGGACATGACTAAAACAATACGGTAACTCTTTACCGCCGCTACCATGGCTAAACCGATACCTGTATTGCCGCTGGTAGCTTCAAGTATGATCTTTCCCTTTGTCAGTTCGCCTGTCAACTCCGCATCTTCAATCATCTGTAAGGCGGGCCTATCTTTAACAGACCCGCCAGGGTTGAAAGATTCAAGTTTTGCCAGTATCTTTACGTTTTTGTTTGGATTTATGCGCTTGACAGGCACCAGGGGCGTTTTTCCTATCTGG
Source organism: uncultured Desulfobacteraceae bacterium (assembly GCA_964418945.1). Taxonomy (GTDB): domain Bacteria; phylum Desulfobacterota; class DSM-4660; order Desulfatiglandales; family HGW-15; genus CAYUYB01. Next base: position 12,081 of record CAYQNR010000017.1, on the reverse strand, counting down.
TCCAGTATATTATTATATCTGTCAGGCATTATTGATTACCCCTTGCCTTAAACCTGTTAATAAATTCCGAAGGTGCATGAAAATATTATGCTATCCTACTGATTGATTATTTTCAATAACTTATTACCTGAATTTTGCAAAAGCAATTTTAAATAAGTTTTGAAAAACCTAATAATCAGCAAGTTGTAGGATCTTCGTTAAATAAGGCTATGGTTCAGTTTTTACCGAAAAACGGATGTTTTGTGGTTCAAAAAGATCCAATTGAATCCTAAGATGCTTGCAGGTAGATGTTACTTATCCTGGAAATCAGTGTAATAATGTCCCATAATGTAAACCAAAAAGGGCCTGTTTTTTTATGGCCAAGGGTCATTATTTAAATATTTTCAGGAGAACCCTTGACATTTATGTTTGAATAATTAGGTTTTGTCACGCTTAAACATTATTGTCTAAGATTCCGGATATTCATAATTTTCCTTTTTGGTTTTTCTCAATTGTCCGTATGGTATTATTGTTTTGGACGCTATTTTTGTATGTGGATGTTCGGGGATAGAGATAGCAAGCATAAGGCCCATGGTAAAAGGCCCTGGTAAGGACAAACAAAAACATATAGCTATGACCCCTTGATTCTTTTCAGGTCTTTTAAAGTCACCATTATTTTAAAGGAAAAGGAAGGAGATACAGAAAATGAAAATCAGACCTTTACATGATCGAGTTATTGTAAAAAGGATAGAAGAGGAGGAGAAGACCAAAGGCGGTATTATAATCCCCGACACAGCAAAAGAGAAACCCTCGGAAGGGAAAGTCGTGGCAGTAGGTAATGGCAAGCTCCTTGAAAACGGCAACCTGCAACCACTTGATGTAAAAAAAGGCAATAAGGTACTTTTTGGAAAATATGCAGGCACGGAAATCAATATTGATGGTGAGGAGCACCTCATTATGCGCGAAGATGACATAATCGCTATTGTGGAATAAGTTAAATCATTTTAAGGAGGACAGTTAAGATGGCAAAAGATATTAAATACGGTGGAAAGGCCAGAGAGGCTATCTTGGGAGGAGTAGATACCCTTGCTGATGCGGTAAAGGTGACCTTGGGTCCTAAAGGTCGTAATGTGGTACTTGAAAAGTCTTTTGGAGCACCAACCATCACCAAAGATGGTGTAACTGTGGCTAAAGAGATTGAACTGGAAGACAGGTTCCAAAACATGGGTGCCCAGATGGTAAAAGAAGTGGCCTCCAAAACTTCCGATGTGGCCGGTGACGGCACGACTACTGCGACAGTTCTTGCCCAGAGCATATACAAGGAAGGTTCAAAGCTTGTGGCCGCAGGAATTAATCCCATGGCTCTCAAGAGGGGCATAGAAAAAGCAGTTGGAGTGGCTGTGGAAGAATTGAAAAAACTCTCCAAACCCACTAAGGATCAGGAAGAGATCTCACAGGTCGGCACAATTTCAGCCAATAATGATCCTACGATTGGTAATATTATTGCCGAAGCAATGAATAAGGTGGGAAAGGAAGGGGTAATTACCGTGGAGGAAGCAAAGAGCATGGAAACCACCCTTGAGATCGTGGAAGGCATGCAGTTTGACAGAGGTTATCTTTCTCCTTACTTTGTGACTGATCCTGAAAAAATGGAGATCAGCCTTAGCGAACCCTATATTCTGCTTAATGAAAAGAAAATCGCCAATATGAAGGATTTGGTGCCCATCCTTGAACAGATTGCGAAAATGGGCAGGCCATTGCTGATTATTGCGGAAGACGTTGAAGGTGAGGCCCTGGCTACGTTGGTGGTAAACAAGTTGCGAGGCACCCTGCAGGCCGCCGCAGTTAAGGCCCCGGGATTCGGTGATAGAAGAAAGGCCATGCTGGAAGATATAGCTGTTCTCACTGGCGGCCGGGTTATTTCGGAAGATCTAGGCCTGAAGCTTGAAAATGTAACCCTGAATGATCTAGGCACGGCTAAGACCGTTAGTATTGACAAGGATAATACCACCATAGTTGACGGAGGAGGCAGCCGAAAAGACCTTGAAGGAAGAGTTAAACAGTTAAGAGCACAGATCGAAGAGACTACCTCGGATTATGATCGCGAGAAAATTCAGGAAAGACTTGCCAAATTGATAGGTGGCGTAGCGGTAATTAGTGTGGGTGCTGCAACTGAGACGGAAATGAAAGAGAAAAAGGCCAGGGTGGAAGACGCACTTAATGCTACGAGGGCCGCGGTTGAAGAGGGTATTGTTCCGGGAGGCGGTGTTGCACTTTTAAGGTGCATCAAGGCCGTTTCGGAGTTGAAACTGGAAGGAGAAGAACAGAACGGTGTTGCTATCCTGGTAAAGGCCCTGGAAGAGCCTATTCGCCAGATAGCCAATAACGCCGGTCTTGAGGGTTCGGTTGTTGTTGAGAAGGTCAAGGACAAGAAAGGCTCATTCGGCCTTAATGCTGAAACCAGCGAATATGAGGACCTGTTGAGCGTTGGCATCATTGATCCTACCAAGGTAACGAGGTTTGCTCTTCAGAACGCGGCTTCGGTTTCTGCACTTCTGCTAACAACTGAAGCCATGATAGCGGAGAAACCCAAAGAGAAGGAAGATATGTCCATGCCTCCAGGAGGAGGCGGTATGGGCGGTATGGGCGGTATGATGTAACCGCTCAGCGGACTGCCCGTAAAAGCACGTATAACAAAAAAGACTGTATCCGGTTTTACCGGATACAATCTTTTTTTTGGCCTAATACTCAAGCACCGGAACGCTTGCATGCTCAGATATCACCTTTCAAGAAGCATCATGACCTCTTAGTTAGCTCTTAACTATTAGCCATTAGCTCTTGTTATTCCCTGTTTGAAGGCATTACATAACCTTTTAAGGTATGTAATGCCTTAACAGTATCAATCTCTGCGGGTCACGGCTGTTCTTGGAAAGACGACATCTCCGAAAGAATCCCACCCAAGGTTTGCAGTGGGCTTATTTTCAAGGGTTTGCTTCACCATAACCCCTGGCAGAATTTCCCGTTGCTACCAGGAAAAGGTGTGCCAAACCCTTGAAAATAAGAACACGTCCTCAGAATGCCATAGATGTCGTCTTGAGAAGAGCTGCCGTGGCCGGAGGGCTGTCCCTTTTCTTTGTTCCGGATCTCCCGGGCTGGTCATTTCAAGCGGTTACGGCCGTGGGATGCCTACCCCCTCCGCTGTTCTCCTGTGCCTCCGGCACAGGAGCCAGGGGGTCCCCCCCACCCGTAACCTCCTGAAATAACAGTGCCCTCCCGATAGTCACTCAAAAAAGGAACAGCCCTTCGCCCTGGTGCCGCACCTCCGGGCCGGATCAAGGTCACAGCAGTTCTTTGAAAGACAACATCTCAAAAAGGATTCCACCCAAGGCCTGCAGTGTGCTTATTTTCAAGGGTTTGCTCCACCAGAACCCCTGGCAGAATTTCCCGTTGCTACCAAGAATGTGTGTGCCAAACCCTTGAAAATAAGCACACGTGCACTGGATACCATAGATGTTGTCTTGAAAGGAACAGCTGTGACCGGATATTGTTGATAGCATTATCTGGTCATAATGCCTTTTTCAAGGTGATGGGGCAAGGGTCCAAGGCTTCTAGGATTCGAGGAGTCAAATGTCGGCCTTTTTATTCTTGAATTGTTCACTGGAATCCTTGAACCGTGGAATCCTTGAATCCTAATTGGTGTCTCCTTTACAAGAGTGGGGGTGGCTGAAGGCTGTAACTGAGAGTACCGGCTTAATTGACATGTTGGGGAACATTAACTGTCTACGTGCTTGAGGATTAGCATGGCGAGGGGAGGAAGAGTGAGGCTTAGGGAACAGGGCCTGCCATGCCATGGAACGGGCTCAGCGTGAGCACCTCCCTGAAGTCCCATGTTGGAACCTCCGTAGCAGGCCGCGTCCGAATCAATAAGCTCCTTGTAGTATCCTGATTCGGGCGTCCCGATCCGGTAATTTTCCTTTGGCACAGGGGTAAAATTAAATATGAAAACAAGGGTTTGATCCGGGGACTCGCCTTTGCGAATGAAGGATACCACGGTGGAATCCGCGTCACGAAAGTCGATCCACTCAAAACCCTCGGGCTGAAAGTCGAGCTCATACATAGCTGGTTCGCACATGTATATCCTGTTAAGATCCATTACAAATCTCTGTAATCCCTTATGGGGCTCATACTCCAGGAGATGCCACTGGAGTTGATGGTCGTGCCCCCATTCCTGCCGTTGGCCTAATTCCCCGCCCATGAACAGCGTTTTTTTACCAGGTTCACCGTACATGTATCCCAGAAGCAGCCTGAGGTTTGCGAATTTCTGCCAGTCATCTCCGGGCATCTTGGAAAGCAGGGATGCTTTTCCATGTACTACTTCGTCGTGAGACAGAGGAAGTATGAAGTTTTCATGAAATGCATAGAGGAGGGCAAAAGTAAGCATATCCATATGGTATCGCCTGTGGACAGGGTCCTTGGACATAAAGGTCAGCATGTCATGCATCCAACCCATATTCCATTTAAACATGAAACCCAAGCCCCCCAAATGGACCGGAAGCGTCACTCCCGGCCAGGATGTCGATTCCTCGGCAATGGTTACAACACCAGGAAATCTTTCATATATCTTGGTATTAAGGTTCTTTATAAAATCGATCGCTTCAAGGTTCTCCCTGCCGCCATAACGATTGGGGATCCATTCCCCGTCTTTTCGCGAATAGTCCAGATAAAGCATTGACGCCACGGCGTCTATCCTCAGGCCGTCCATGTGGTACTTATCCAGCCAGAATAGGGCATTCGCCACCAGAAAATTCCTTACCTCTGTGCGACCGTAATTGAAGATCAGGGTATCCCAGTCCTTCTGTATCCCCTGACGAGGGTCTTGATGTTCATACAGATGTGTACCGTCAAAGTATTCAAGTGCATAGGAGTCCCGTGGAAAGTGGGCAGGAACCCAGTCCAGGATAACGCCTATTCCTTCAGCATGGCAGCGGTTCACGAGAAACATTAGATCTTCCGGTGATCCGAAACGGGAGGTTGGCGCATAGTATCCCGTAACCTGATAACCCCAGGAACCGTCAAAAGGGTGTTCTGACAGAGGGAGAAATTCTATGAAGTTGAACCCCATTTCTTTAACATAGGGAACCAGTTCTTCTGCCATCTCCCTGTAAGTCAGCCATCGGTTTCCTTCCTCTACCCTCCTTTTCCATGATCCCAGGTGTACCTCATAGACGGCCATAGGATTTTTCAAGTAATCCCGGCCGGAGCGGGAGATTAACCACTCCTGGTCGGTCCAGGAGAAGGTGTCAAGGTCCTGGACAATAGCTGCTGTTTTCGGACGTTGTTCAAACCAGAAGGCAAAGGGATCGGCCTTGATAAGGATTGTACCCTTTTGTGTCCGGATTTCGAACTTATAGAGTAAATCTTTCCCCAGGTGAGGCACAAACAGCTCCCATATTCCCGAGGGACCTCGATTACGCATCTGATGCCTCCGCCCGTCCCACTGGTTGAAATCGCCCACCAAGCTTACCCTGGCGGCAGAAGGTGCCCAGACAGCGAACAGGACACCTTTAATTTCTTGATGGGTCCATGGATGAGCACCTAACTTCCGGTAGACGTTATAATTATCGCCTTGATTGTACAGATACAGGTCATAGTCACTGAGCACGGGGAGGAAGGAGTAGCAGTCATAGAAAACAGATACTGTACCACCCATGAAATTTACCTTGAGACGGTAGGGGGCAATTGTTGTTTTCTCTTTCAAGATCGCTTCAAAAACGCCTGCCTCATGGATCAGGGACGCCGGGATCTCTTTTTCAGGGACGAGGTCCATGACAAACAAGCTTTCAGCACCCGGGAGGAAAGACCGAATCACCACTGCATGCCCGTCATCAAGCTCGATGGGATGGGCCCCAAGGATAGAAAAGGGGTCGGTAAGATTTCCGTCAACTAGCGCCTGTATCTGGTCGGGGCTTAGAATTGAATTCAAGATTCGCGGCCTCTGCTATTGTATGCTAGACATCATAAAGGGATCCAGGAAAGTGGTGACTATGAATTATGCCCATGTAACCAGACCCATGATGAACGGGTTTTCAAGCCTTTTCCAGCTGGGCATCACCCTAACCGTAAAACCAAAACGCCCGGTATCCACGCAAGGGATCTTTCCCTTGAAATAATGGACCTCATCTTTAAAGTCAACAACATCCAGGGCGGTCGTTTCCCTCTCGGCAAAGTCACCGTTATGGTCCAGACGTCCATAATACGCCTCCACGGTAACATCCTCAGGTGAGAGGGACCCGAGCAAGACTTTCGCTTCAATGTCCAGCTCGCTTCCTACGGGCATGTCCGAAACATTTCCCGAAGTCACTTCCTTGACGGAGATATCCTGCCAACCCGTCATCAGTTTCTGTCTCCAGGAAGCCAGGTCTTTGGCCCCTCCAAAATCGTCTCTGCTTAAGAAATTAAAGCGTCTTGAGCAGGGCAGGTAATATCGGTCCATATAATCCTGGACCATTCTATGGGAGTTAAAAACAGGGGTAAGGAATCGAAGGCCCGCCTTCATCTTTTCAACCCATTCCCTGGGGATGTCGTCGTGTCCCCGCTGATAAAACAGGGGGATTACCTCTTCCTCGAGGAGGTTGTACAGATCACGGCTCTCAATGTCGTCCTGGGCGTTATGATCATTATATACCTCTCCATGCCCTAGTGCCCAGCCGAATTTGCTGTGATAGGCCTCATCCCACCATCCGTCCAGGACGCTGAGATTGAGTGCTCCGTTGGCCAGGGCCTTCATCCCGCTCGTACCGCATGCCTCAAGCGGGCGGCGAGGCGTGTTAAGCCACAGATCGCACCCTGATAGCAGGACATGGGCGATATGGAAATTATAGTCTTCGAGGAAAACGATTCGTTTGCTGAACCTAGGATCTCTTGAAAGGTGGATGATGGTTTTAATAAACTCCTTCCCCTCGTTATCCTGGGGATGAGCCTTACCTGATATGATAATCTGAACAGGACATTCAGGATTGTTTAATATACGATTAAGCCGTTCCGGATCCCTGAATAAGAGGGTGGCTCTTTTGTAAATGGCAAAACGCCTGGCAAAACCGATAGTCATGGCGTCGGGTGTCAGAACCTCTCCTGCTTCCTGTATACCGGCAGGATCCATTTCCCTTGCGATAAGGTTCTGGGTTAAAAGACGGCGGACAAAGGCCACGAGGTGCTCCCTGCAACGTTCATGGGAACGCCAGAGTTCGGTGCTGGGGATATTCTCTATCTGGTCCCATACCTTTTTATTATCAGGGTCTTCGGCCCAGTCAGGGCCAAGGTAGCGGACAAATAAAAAGGCCATTTCCCTGGAGATCCAGGTGGGCACATGTATACCGTTTGTGATATGATCAATAGGTACATCTTCTACCGGATGTCGGCTCCATATCTTCTGCCACAGAGAACGGGACACCTTTCCATGGAGACGGCTGACGCCATTGGCGTGAGAAGAAAGACGAAAGGCCAGGGTGCTCATTCCGAATTTTTCTCCTTCATCTCGAGGATCCATCCTTCCGTAGCCCAGCAATACCCTGAAATTTATGCCAAGGTCCTTTGTGTATTCTTCGAAATAATCCCTGATCAGGTCCTGGTGGAAAGCATCATTTCCAGCGGGTACAGGGGTGTGAGCAGTAAAAACAGTGGTAGCCACGACAAGCTCCCGGGCTGCGTCAAAGGAAAGACCTTTTTCCTTCCTGAGGATATTTATCCTTTCCAGTGCAGAAAAGCCCGAATGCCCTTCATTCATATGTATTACGGTGGGCTCGATTCCCAGGGACTTAAGAGCTCGTATACCGCCTATCCCCAGGACAATCTCCTGCCTGAGTCGCATTTCCCGATCACCGCCGTAAAGCTGGGCAGTTGTCCTGCAATATTCGGGTGAGTTTGAGGGCAAATTCGTATCAAGCATGTACAACGGCACTCTTCCCACATCAATTCGCCATATCTGGATATTAACTGCCTCTCCCTTGAGATTTACCGAGACTTGGATGGGTTTTCCGTCCTTATCCTTTACCAGTTTGACCGGTATATTGGAAAAGTCATTTACCGGATAGTTCTCCATCTGCCACCCGTCCGAGCTCAGGTACTGTCTGAAGTAACCCTCCTGGTAGAGTAAACCAACTCCCACCAAGGGTATATTAAGGTCACTGCCTGACTTGAGGTGGTCTCCTGAGAGGATGCCTAGCCCTCCCGAGTATATAGGCAGAGAATACGACAAACCGAATTCAGATGAGAAGTAGGCTACCTTAACAGGCAAATCCGGAGAATAATCCGCAGCCTGTATCCTGGGTTGGGAAAGATACCGGGTGAAATCCTGTGTAACTCTTTCCAGCTGGGCCATAAAACCCTGATCACGGGAGATCTCCTCCAGTCGATCCTGGCTCACAAGACCAAGCATCAGGACGGGATTGTGTTTACAATCAGTCCAGAGCTTGGGGTCTATGCGCTGAAAGAGATCACGTATCTCTCCCCTCCAGCTGTAACATAGGTTAAAGGCAAGTTTCCTTAAAGGCTCCAGTTTTGAGGGCAATCGGGGTACAATATTATACTTGATCTTGGGTCTCATAAGTCTTTCCTCAGACGATTTATCAATATGTTAATAAGGGAAATCTTCTTTTGTCACCACCGTGATCCCGCGTGGGGTGACCTTAAAACGACTCCTGTCTTTACTAGGGTCAAATCCTATCTCTTCGTGGTGAGGGATATGTACGCCTTCACTGATGATGGCCTTCTTTATCCTGGCGTGGCGACCTATTACAACATTCTCCATAACCACCGATTCCTCGACGGAGGCCCAGCTTTGAACGAAGACATTATAGGAAAAGACGCTGTTTATAACCAATGCGCCGCTGATAATTGAACCGTGAGACACAAGGGAATCCAAGGCCTTGCCAGCCCTTGGCTTTTGACCCGATTCCTGGGCAAAAACGGTTTTTACAGGAGGGTATTGCCGCTGATAGGTCCTTATGGGCCAGAGTTTGCCGTACATGTTAAAATAAGGATTTACCCCTGTTAAATCCATATTGGCATTCCAGTAGGCGTCCAGGGTGCCCACATCCCTCCAGTAACCGGAATCCCGGGTTGTCTCTTCAACAGTCTCCCTCCGTATTCCTGCTTCATCCGTATGAACAACCACATCTTTTATCCTGTTTTGACTGCGGTAGGGGTAGGCCATGACCTTGTATCTGTCAATCATGTAGGGAATTATATGCTTGCCGAAATCGGCACTTTCGTCACTTTTCAATAGATCCAGAAGTACCCGGGCCTTGAATATATATATACCCATGGAGGCGAGGATATGGGTGCTGTCATTGGGAATAGTCCTTGGGTTCAAGGGTTTTTCCTGAAACCCCGTGACCTGGAAATCCGTGTTCACCTCAACAACCCCATATCCCTCCGATGTCTCTTTTCTCATCTCAATGACCGCTATTGTGGCGTCCGCGTTGTGGGCATCGTGATAACTTTTAAGCAGTGCGTAATCCATCTTACAGACATGGTCTCCCGACAGGATCAGGACATGTTCCGGTATTTCCCGTTCAATAAGATAGATATTTTGTCTAATGGAATCAGCGGTCCCTTGATACCACTTTTCCCCGACCATCATCTGGGGCGGAGCGATTTTCAGGTAATGCCCCAGGGCTGGGCTAAAGATATTCCAGCCCTTTTCCAGATGCTGCATGAGACCATGTGATTTGTATTGAGGCAATACGATTATCCTATAGACCCCCGAGTTTATGCAGTTGGAAAGCGTCAAGTCTATGAGCAGATAGATGCCTCCAAATGGAATAGCGGGTTTGGATCGATCCCTTGTAAGGGGCATCAACCGTTCGCCTTTTCCTCCCGCCATAATAAGGGCCAGACAGTTTTTCATCCTTTTAGCACCTCGCTTGCTCCCATATCCTGAATTCGTACCACCTTTATGAAAAATATATGATAAGAACCATGATGTGTCAATTGCTCTTTGTTGATGTCTGTCCGGGTAGTTAGGTTTTAGCTATCAGCTTTTAGCTATTAGCTATTCCCTTATCCCCTGTTCGATATTCTTGGCTCGCTCAGTATTGCACCTCAGAGATCACCTTTCAAAGAATACCTAATTGAAGATCCCGTTGACTTTTACGGAGGATCCTATAACCATTGGCCCTTTATTGAGATGTGGTCTTTCCAAGAACAGCCGTGACCTTGGATAATGCCGGAGGTGTGGAATTAGGGCGAAGGACTGTTCCTTTTATGAGTGACTATCGGGAGGGCGCTGTTATTTCAGGGGGTTACGGTTGGGGGACCCCCTGGCTCCCGTGCCGGAGGCACGGGAGAACAGCGGAGGGGGTAGGCATCCCACGGCCGTAACCGCTTGAAATGACCAGCCCGGGAGATCCGGAACGAAGAAAAGGAACAGTCCTTCGGTCACGGCCATTCCTTTCAAGACGACATCTATGGCGTTCAGTGGACGTGGAGTTATTTTCAAGGGTTTGGCAAACCTTTTCCTATTCGCAACGGTACATTCTACGTGGTGTCCTGGTGGAACAAACCCTTGAAAACAACCCCACTGCACACCTTGGGTGGGCTTCTTTCGGAGATGTCATCTTGAAAGGAACAGCCGTGACCTTCGGTGCTAGAAATAAGGCCTTTTTGTTTTTCGAGTCGTAGGCCATGATGCATTTTTCAAGGTGATGTCCTAAGGGTTCAAGGATTCCAGGATTCAAGGGGTCAAGGGTTGATTGTTTTCTTTTCAAGCTCTTCACTCGAACCCTCGAACCCTTGAACCCTTGGATCCTGATAATGTCCTCTTGAAAAGTATACGTATAACCGGAGTATGACGATCATATTCTACGGTCATGACCCTCTTTTATAGATTATATCAAAAGGGGTCTAGGAGGCGGATATTGGCATCCATTTTGGTCTTGCCTCTCGCGTCAAGAGGTTTTATGATTACAAAACTTACATGAGGAGAGTATTATGCTGAAAATCGGATTTATCGGATGGAGAGGGATGGTTGGATCAGTCCTTATGGGAAGGATGAGGGAAGAAAAGGACTTTAAGGGCTTTGAACCACTATTCTTTACCACATCAAACATCGGGGGTGTGGGACCCGATATCGGGATGGGGATTTCAGCCTTGAAGGATGCCTATGATCTTGAACTCCTTTCCTCTCTTGATATCGCCGTAACATGTCAGGGAGGTGATTATACCAGGAAGGTCTTTCCTGAACTGCGGAAGGCAGGGTGGAAAGGATTCTGGATTGACGCCTCCTCCGCTTTGAGGATGAACGACGACAGCATAATCGTGCTTGATCCTGTGAATATGCCGGTGATCGAATCAGGGCTGGTTTCCGGGATAAAGACTTTTGTGGGAGGGAATTGCACAGTAAGTTTGATGCTTATGGGCCTGGGCGGACTTTTTGTGAATAATGTGGTGGATTGGGTATCGTCAATGACCTATCAGTCCGCTTCAGGGGCAGGGGCGAATAACATGAAGGAATTGGTTGCCCAGATGATTGCACTGGGGCGCGTTTCCGAAGATTTGCTCAAAGACCCAGCGTCATCAGCCATAGAGATTGACGCCTTGATCACGGAAGAGTTGCGGAACCCTTCCTTCCCCACAGAATATTTCGGAGCCCCTGTTGCCGCCAGCCTGATCCCCTGGATAGACAGTGCTATGGAGTCGGGACAGACCAGGGAGGAATGGAAAGGATCCGCTGAGGCCAATAAGATTCTGCAGACTAAGAGACCCATACCTGTGGACGGAATATGCGTGAGGGTAGGGGCGATGAGGTGTCACAGCCAGGCCTTTACAATCAAGTTGAGCAAGGAGATCCCTGTAGACGAAGTTTCCGGGATGATAAAAGATGCCAATGAGTGGGTAAATCTGGTGCCCAATGATAAAGAATCCACCCTCAAGTATTTGACACCCGCTGCTGTTAACGGTAAACTTACCGTCCCGGTGGGCAGGCTCCGGAGGATGAACATAGGAGCTGAATATATAACCGCTTACACTGTGGGGGATCAGTTGCTATGGGGCGCGGCCGAGCCGATCCGCAGGATATTGAATATCATCATCAATTATCTGGAA
>CAYQNR010000016.1:36895-40458 GCA_964418945.1 uncultured Desulfobacteraceae bacterium | reverse complement strand
CCCGAAGTCTTTAACGGGGATTGATTTTTCGAGTTCAATGTCTTTCATTCGCAAAATAAAGTCATCACGCAGTTCAGGATCTTCCATGAGACTTTTTTTGATAAGAGCAACATCATGTTGTAGATCAATAACCTTTTCGTAAATAGCTTCGAGGGTGATATCCTGACTGGTAGTCATTTACAAATTCCTCCTTCACTCTTTTCACGTTTTTTTGACAGGATTAAAATGCTTAAATATTAAGCTATAAGTCTGTCAGCTCTCAGCTTTTAAAGATAATCCTGAAAATCCTGCCTGCCCTATGGAATAGAGGCCCCTATGGGGTATTCCACCGGGGTTCATCCTGTCTTAATGGATCAAAATGGCTTCTTGAAACCCATCTCTACCACTGAGATCCCGTTATTCCGGTTACTGCCCACAATGCGGTATGTATAGATCCGGCTTCTTGTCATATCCAGAGAATCTCCCGCGATTACTCCTTCAAATACAGTCAGATACCTCTGGTCATTGGCGCTATCGGCGGTGGCCGAAGGTTGTGAATAGTCGCCGGTCCAATTGGCTGGATCGATGATATCGTCAGGATTAGGCAGGTCCCCCTCTAGGTGAAGCCAATCATAGTTTCCTAGTTCGATGATTTGATCCCCTTCATTATCCAACCGTTGAATGTTTTCCATGGCCGCTGCTTCAGCTCTATAGAAGTTCATTCTGGAGGTCAACTCGTTCCCAGCGATCCGGAGCTCGATATCCGTATTCATGGTAGCTGATATGCCCATGAGGGTAAGCAGTACCAGCAGAACCAAGGCAACGATCAAAACGGATCCGTTTTCTTTAATAAGTATGCTTTGTTTCATAATTAACCTCAAAAAACTGGTTATTTGATTATCCCTGATAGATCAGGTAAAAAGTTGTGACCTGCTGCCTGTAAGCTGTACTATCACATCGTCATAATACTCTACCGTCACTCTTATAGTGCTGACGTTGGCAACGGTTGGATGGGGTGCTACAGTCCAATTAATATCAAAGTTGCCATGTGGTTCGGTGCCATTCCCTGCAGTAGTATATGGATCGGCCATCAGGTCTTCCATCTTATCCTGCGCCCAGGTAGAGGCCTCTGTCCGGCTGTAGGCAAATGAATCCCCCCTCAGCGCGGCGGCCTGCATGGAGGCTACAGCCAGCATGCCTATGGTCAGGATGGAAATTGCAATAATGACCTCTAACAGGGTGAATCCACTCTCTTCTTTTAATTTGATATTCATAGCAATCCTGTAACCCCCTTTTTTTAAAGGTTGCGGCATCTAATCAAGGATGTAAGATCTTTTCGGTGGGAATTGTCGTTTTGTGCGGCCAGTATAGTCCTACCCTGGCGATTGGAAAAAGTTTGTTGGTTGGTATATCCCTGGTCTCCCCTGCCGGTTCTGGCCACCACCGTTACCTGCACGGAGACAATGTTCGGGATACTTGTGGTTACATTCCCGCTTCCGTCATCGTCCAGTTCAGTGTCACTCGCATTCAGATACACAAAATCAAGGGCATCGATGTTTTCCGCCAGGGCTTGATTGTTTCTGGTAATGCGATCATTTACCCCATCACCGTCGGAATCCACGAATTGATAAGTTATTGACTCCCCGGTATCGTCGGTATCTCCGTCAGCGGTATGGTCTGTCAGATCATCTGTTGACCTGATATCTCTGGTGAAGCTGATGGAAGTCGGGCCCGCACCTGTGATCCCGGCGAGCGCATCGCCGGTCGGGTCACATCCTGCCATACGTATCTCTCTGACCATGAAGTACATTGCGGCCCGTAGATTCTGCTGCATGGTGGCTATTTGTTCCTGTAAAATATAAGACCTTTGTTGTGTTGTATAGGTGGAATAAACAGCGCTCAAGACAATCAAGCCGATGGCCGTCGCCACTAAAAGCTCCACAAGCGTAAATCCCTCATTCCTGGTTCTTAGGTTAATCATCTATAATATCCTCCCGGAGGCATAGCTTTACATCAATCTATACTGACACTCCCTGCCGCACTTAGATGGATTCTCATGGTCCTGTCTTTGATACTTTTAATATGAACATCTCCGGAACTTATATCGCCTTCATTGTCAATCGGCATGCCGTTGGGCCGAAAAGATATGGAAGGGAGACCATTGTCATTTGAAATAAAATCGAGGCCGTCTCCGCCGCCTTGAGTGGTATCAAATGAAACATCATTATTGTATTCTGCCCAGCTTCTTCCGGCGATAATATCCTCGCCTGCGTCATATTCCAGATTTGCGGGAAAGTTTTCTACATACACAACATAATCATAGTCTATGCCGTTGATAGTGATGTATTTGTTTGACTCGGGTACGCTGAAGGTGACGGTGCAGTTTCTATTTCTTTTGACTGCGGTAATCTTGGCTAACTGAAAATTAGAATAGAGATTCTGACCTGCCGATCTAAACCGGTAATTAGGGATCCAGGCGGAAAAACTAGGGATAGCTGCTCCGGCAAGGATGGCAATGATGCCGATGACAATCATTACCTCTATTATGGTAAAACCTGTCTCATCTCTTCTTGTTCGTGGTCCACTCCGCATATTTACTCCTTATTAAAGGGTAGTTTATGGCATAAGATGACACGTCGAATTATATATTACGCAAATACTGTGCCATGAGGTGGATGATTTATGGTATCTTATTAATAATACATAGGATATAGAATTGTCGCCCGACAGTCAAGATAGTCTTGGGAGGGGATATTATTGTCAGGTTTTTTAACAGTTGTAAAATATTTTTACAGTTTGAATCTATGGTCATTTATGTTTCTTTAAGACCCCCACCCAGCCACCCAGCCTCCCCCTCTCATTATTTCTTCCTCCCCTCTTAGGGGAGGATTGAGGTGGGGTCTCATCGATTTTCAAACATCTCTCAATCTCTTCATATATCTTTTGCTGAACACCGGAGATATTCATCAAAACATCCCGATCAGAAAATCGCAACACCTTTAAACCTTGCTGTTGAAGGTATAAGTCACGCCTATGGTCTTTTTTCATTCCTTGTTCAGTGAAATGATGACTTCCATCCACCTCTATTACCAGGTTTGCTTTTGGGCAATAGAAATCGAGGATATATTGACCAAATGGTATTTGACGGCTGAAACGAAATTGCATCTGCTTGCCCCGCAGACAATTCCAGAGCTTCCTCTCTGCCTCAGTCATTTTTTGACGAAGGCGCCGTGCATGGGGAGTGAGGGACGCAGTGTAATTAGGAAAGTGTCTATGTTTTTTCATGTTTTGTTTGAGACCCCCTCCTGACCTCCCCCTAAGAGGGGGAGGAATAAAGAATGTTCCCCTTGAAGGGGGAGGAATAAAGAATGTTTCCTATTTTAGACGATCTTCCAGCTTATATTCTTTATCTTTCTTCGCCGTACATCCTCCCCTGGTCAACATTCTTCCTCCCCTTTTAGGGGAGGATTGAGGTGGGGTCCTCTTCCAAGAGCCCATCCTAACCTTCCCCTGAGAGGGGAAGGGACAAAGGAGAGTTCCTCCTATTTCTTCCTCCCCTTTTAGGGGAGGATTGAGGTGGGGTC
>CAYQNR010000016.1:0-36795 GCA_964418945.1 uncultured Desulfobacteraceae bacterium | reverse complement strand
GGATTGAGGTGGGGTCTCAGGGCGTCTTACTCCCAAGAATCGGTGGAGTTATTCCATTTTTTTATCACAATGATTCCTGCCGACCAGGTCCCGACTGCAAACGCGGTGCCCAGGTTATTGGACAGATAAACATAGCCTGTTGATCCGGTACCCCTGGAGTTGAAAACAGCCTTATTATATCGATAACTGATATAATCAGAGGGCAAAGGACCGCCGGACGTGGTCGCGGCTTTAGTGGCATTTCCGCAACCATAACCTATGGTTCCGCCGGCATCATAATCCAGGAAGTTGATACTCTTTTCAGTTGTGTTATCAGGTTTCTGGAGTATATAGGAGCCGTTTACCGCGAGATTAAAGATCAGTCTGTATTTCTGGTGTTGCCTTATGGCTGTCATTCTGGCAAATTGCATGTTGCTGTAGAGTTCACGCACCGCGCGTTTCAACTTGTATTCGGGCAGCCACGCCGAAAAGGCCGGGACGGCAAAGGCGGCCAGGATTCCCAGTATGGAAAGGGTAATAATCAATTCCAGGAGGGTGAAACCTGAAGAGCCTTTTCCTTGTAGGATGCTGTCTCTCATATGCCTGTGTCAAAAAGAAGGGTTAATCCGGATTAACCAAAAAAGGGAGAATATCGAACACGGGATTCAGATTTACGAAGTATCGAGGTAATTTTCTTTGGCAGTCTTGATACTCGTCATACATATTGAAATTAGTTGGTTATTTTCATCAATCATAGGATACAGGCGTGCGGCCGACTTTATTAGATTCAGTCTTATTATCATTATTAACCAGACCTTTGTTTCCTGTAATTCTTTCAGGCATATGCGTATCTTGTGAATAAAGTCAGAGTGGGATTCAGCACCCTGTGCTTCAGCGTAGTTGGGTGCAGGGGATGTCCCACACCGAATAAGTTCTCCGGCAATATGGTTTCCGGTTCTTGTTCTTGGTAAAGATCTAGCTACCTGGCTTATTCTGACCGCAAAATCTATTAGACGGTCTTCCAGCGTATATTCTTTATCTTTCTTTGACATATATCATCCCCTGTTCGGCATTTTTTCCTCTCCTCTTAGGGGAGGATTGGGGTGGGATCTGCTTAGAGTATTCCAAGACCTCCACCTGGCCTCCCCCTAACAAATCCCTTATTTATGCTTGTTGCAAATGCTGAGCCAGTCAAAATATGCCGTAAAAACAGCATGATATACGTTTAGGGCATATTTGATTTGAACAGGTTTCTATACATGACGGCACACAGATCAGTGCTTTTTAGCATGGCGGAAAGGTTTGCAAGGTGTTAGAATGCGGCCATGAGGATTCGTAAAACAGATGTGGTTGAATTGTGGGTGGATAAGATGGCCTATGGTGGCTTGGGTTTAGCACGTCTGGACGGATTGGTGATATTCGTTAGGGGGGCGTTCCCGGGCGACAGGGTTATGGCCCGCATCGTGAAGAAGAAAAAGGATTATGCCCTCGCAGATCTGCTGGAAGTCATTGACCCTTCACCTGACAGGGTTAGTGCGCCATGCCCTTATAGCGGCTATTGCGGCGGGTGTGATTTTCAGGCCTTGAAGTATGAGAGGCAGCTTGAATACAAGAAAGAGCAAATCAAGGAATCAATGGAACGAATCGGGTCACTTGCGGGTATTCCCATCCATGACGTTATCCCTTCCGAAAGGATATACGGCTATAGAAACAAGATGGAATTCTCCTTTTCAAATCGTCCCTGGCTGTTGCCCGAGGAATACGCGAAAGGCAAAGATATGGGTGGTATCGGTCTCGGCCTGCATGTAGGAGGCAGCTTTTACAAGATCATTGATATGGATGCCTGCCTACTTCAGCAGGATACCGGAAACCTTATATTGCGGGAGATAAAGAGATATGTCAGAGACAGCGGGGTGCCTGTTTATGACATTAAAAACCACAAGGGGTTCTGGCGCTTTCTGGTCCTGCGTTACTCAACAACATACGATGAATGGCTGGTAAACCTGGTCACCGCCGAAGAGAACAGGGGATTGGTCATTCCCCTTGCCCAGGCCCTTTACCACAGGTTCGAGAGGATCAGGACTGTAGTCAATAATATAAACACAAGGAAGGCGGCTGTAGCATCAGGGGAAAGGGAGATAATCCTTAGCGGTGATGGGTTTATAAGGGAGAGGATAGGGCCTTATGAATTGCAGGTTTCCGCCAATTCATTTTTACAGACAAACACGATAGGTGCGGGGATTATTTACGGGAAGATACTTGAGTTTGCGGAGCTGGAAGGTTCTGAAACTGTCCTTGACCTTTACTGCGGTATAGGAACAATCCCTATATTCCTTTCGGGAAAGGCAAGAGAGGTGATCGGCATGGAAATCGTGGAGAGTGCTGTGCTTGATGCGAACAGGAACCGCGAACTGAATAACGCATGGAACTGCCATTTTGTGCTGGGAGATATAAGAGAAAAACTTTTAGGGATAGAACCTAATCCGGATGTCATTATTATTGATCCTCCCAGGGCGGGAATACATAAAGATATCATGAAGCATATAATGAGTATGGCCGTGGAACGTATAGTCTATGTGTCATGTAACCCGGCTACCATGGCAAGGGATATCGCCAGGATGTCGGAGAAATATGTCATAAAAGAGATTCAGCCCGTGGATCTGTTTCCACATACATATCATATTGAGGCGGTGGCTAAAATGGCTCTTAGAAATGCCGCATGAAAAGTAGAGACCCTAAGAAACCGATAATTTCTTGACATTCCTGTTGCTTTGGTAGTAGCAATGCGTCGTGTTGAGAAGGCCGAATAACAAACGGCGATGAAAAGAGAGGAAATGAATAAGGGATGGAACCTGTAAGAATCCTGGGTACCGGCTCATATGTGCCCCCCAAAGTTCTAACAAATATCGATCTGCGGAACATGGGTATAGATACCACGGATGAATGGATAGTCCAGCGCACCGGCATAAAAGAAAGGAGAATAGCTGAAAGGGATGTGAATACCTCTGATTTGGCGCTCCAGGCGTGTTTAAAGGCGCTTGAGATGGCCGGACTGGAGGCGAAAGACCTTGATCTTATTATAGTCGGTACAATAACGCCTGATACCAACTGTCCGGCCGCGGCAAACTGGTTACAGGCAAAACTAAACGCCCCCCAGGCCGCAAATTTCGATATTACGGCTGCCTGTTCCGGCTATGTTTACGCGCTGCACGCTGCCTCCCACTTTTTAAATTCGGATTCATACAAGACCATCCTTGTGGTGGGAGCGGAGGTTATGTCAAGGGTAGTGGACTGGACGGACAGGACAACCTGTATCCTTTGGGGCGACGGGGCAGGCGCGGCCGTCTTGACAAGAGGTGACGAAGGGCATGAACTACTCTCGTCTCACATTCACACGGATGGAGCCAACGGACAGGACCTTCTAGTACCCGGCGGCGGGTCTAAGGTAACACCTATAACCCACGAGAGCGTAGATCAAAAAGCTCACTACTTAACTATGATAGGGGCCAATGCCAGCTTCAGGGTTGCTGTAAGACACTTTGTGGAATCCATCAGAGAGGCGGCGGAATTCAATAATGTGGCTATTGGGGATATCAACTGGTTTATACCCCACCAGGCAAACCTCAGGATGTTTCAGTCTATGGCCAGGACTCTTAAAGTCCCCATGGAAAGATTTTATGTAACCATCGATAAATACGGCAATTCCTCTTCAGCGTCCTGCGCCATTGCGCTGGATGAGGCCGTAAGGGACGGAAGTATAAAGAGAGGTGATGTGATATGTATGCCGACTTTCGGCGGCGGCATCACATGGGGCAGCGCGATGATTAGGTGGTAGGGAGTCAGGAGCCAGAAGCCCTTCGACTTTGCTCAGGACCGTGAGTCCTTCGACTTTGCCTCTCGGCCATGAGCTCGAGGCCGAATGGCTCAGGACCGTGAGCTTGTCGAACGGCTTGTCGAACGGCCAGGAGTCAGAGGTCAGAAGTCAGAATAAACAATCTCAAATTATGAAGATGGAATGCAAAATATCGAAGTAGAAAAAGCTTCGACATTCGATATTCCCTGTTCAGTATTTGTCAATTTAGTGAGGGTTAGAGACTTAAATGGTAGAGGACAAGAGGCGTCTTACAGAGAGCGTCAAAGGCTCGGGGTGAGCTTCAAAGCTGGGTCCGGGGGACCTGCAAAAGGCCCTATGCGGCCTGGATGTGCCCATACACCCTGATCTTCTGGTGGGTCTGGAGAGTCCTGATGATGCCGGAGTTTACAGGTTAAATGACGACCTGGCAATCATACAGACCCTGGATTTTTTTACTCCTATCGTGGATGATCCCTACTCCTTCGGTCAGATAGCTGCGGCCAATGCCATGAGCGATATCTACGCCATGGGAGGGGACCCTCTTACCGCCATGAACATTATATGTTTTCCCGTTAATACAATGGATATTTCCGTGCTTCAAGAGACATTGAAAGGGGGACTGGATAAGATAAAGGAGGCCGGGGCCTTGTTGGTGGGGGGCCACAGTGTAGAGGATAATGAATTCAAATATGGCCTTTCGGTGACAGGCACCGTTCACCCGGAACAAGTGTTAACCAACAGGGGCGCCAGGCCAGGCGATATTCTGATACTCACCAAGCCTATAGGGACCGGGATTATCAATACCGCTATAAAAGGAAACCTTGCCGATAAGAGACTTATTAATGAAGTAACAGAAATAATGTCATGTCTTAATGGCGCCGCAAAAGACGAAAGTATCAGGTTTGATATAAGCGCGTGCACAGATGTTACAGGATTTGGGCTTTTGGGGCATGCCTGCGAGATGATCGAGAATCAAGATATCGGTCTTAGAATAGATACACATAAAATACCCCTGATAGAAAAGGCAATGGATTTTGCTAATATGGGGATTGTGCCGGCCGGCACCCACAGGAACCGGGATTTCCGGCGAGGGTGCCTGAAGGGGTATGAGACCACAAAACCGGCCTTTATGGATGTGCTGTTTGATCCTCAGACATCCGGCGGCCTGCTTATAGCAGTTAGAAGAGAGGAGGGGGGAATCCTGGAGCAGGCATTGAGGGAAAAAGGGGTAAAGGATGCGTCCATAATAGGAGAGTTTGTTGATGAGCCCAAAGGTATGATTATTCTTCAGGATTGATCCGGCGCCCCCAGCCTTTGTTTCATCTCTTTCAGCCGGACCTGACTCTCTTCCCATTCAAGCATGGATTCTTCCAGCGCCTTCCTTATTCTATCATACTCATTCAAGAGTGGAAGGGTTCTGTCCTTGTCTTTGAAGAGGTCGGGGTCCGCCAGGAGTCCGGATATCTCCTTTTCTCTCTTTTCCATGTCCGCGATTCTGTTTTCAAGCCCGGATAAGCGGTCCAGGACAGGCTTAAGTGCGTTGCTGATAACATTCCTCTGGTCGGCCTTTATCTTTCTTAATAATTTTTTGCTATCTTTAGTCTTATCAGAAATCTTAGTCTCTTCTTTTTCTTCTTCCGCAGCCTTTTTCGGGTCAAGTCCTAAAGAATCATCATCAAGCCTTTCCAGATGATCGTAATATTCATACAGGCTTCCCGGATATTCAATGATCCTTGCTTCCCTGATATCCCATATCTTTGTGGCCAGCCGGTTGATGAAGGATTGATTATGGGATACAAAAAGGAGGCTGCCGTTGAAACGGGCCAAGGCCTCGATCAGTATCTCCGAAGATATGAGGTCAAGATGATTGGTCGGTTCATCCATCACCAGCAGGTTCCCCGGTTTGACCAGTATTTTTGCCAGAGATACCCGGGCCTTTTCCCCTCCGGACAGTACCTTTATTGGTTTATCCACATCTTCGCCTGAAAACAGGAAGGAACCGCAGGTGTTTCTCACGAAACTCACGCTTTCATCAGGCACGACCTGATAGACCTCATCCATCACGCTTTTCTCAGGGTCAAGCATCTCCGAGTGATGTTGTGCGTAATAACTCATGTTTACGTTATGGCCCGGTGATATGGAGCCATCATCAGGTTTAATCTCTCCGGCTATCATCCTGAGCATGGTGGTCTTACCGAGGCCGTTAGCACCAATAAGGGCTATCCTTTCGCGCCTGAGGATGGCAAGGTCTATATCATTGAAGAGGACATTCCCATCAAAACTCTTTGAAAGACCCTTTATATTGACAACGACCCTGCCGCTCTGGGGCACCATGGGAAAAGAGAAACCGATGCTTTTTACCTTTTGATGCGACTTTATTGTTTGCATTTTTTTGAGAAGCTTGATCTTGCTCTGGGCCTGCCTGGCCTTTGTCGCCTTGGCTCGGAACCTTTCTATAAACCTTTTTGCCTCCTTCACCTTTTGCTCCTGATTCTTCGCCATGGCCTCCAAGCTCCTCATCTCTTCCTCCCGCGCATTCAGATACTGTTCGTAATTACCTTTGTAGGTTTTCATGCCTTCCGGTTCAAGGCTGATAACGCGTTGTATGTGCCTGTTAAGGAAGATCCTGTCATGACAGACAAGTATTATGGCCCCCTTAAAATAACCGAGAAAATGTTCAAGCCAGCGTACCGAAGGAATATCCAGGTAATTGGTAGGCTCATCAAGGAGCAGCAGGTCAGGATCCTGAAACAGGAGGCTTGCCAGTGAAGCCCTCATCTTCCAGCCCCCGCTAAGGGATGAAACAGGCATATTAAAATCGCTGGATCTAAATCCCAGACCCTCCAATATCTTTTCAGCCTTGTGGGACGGAAAACGCATGTCCAGGTTGAGCATTTCCTGGTGGGCTTCCGCCAATCCTGCGGCAAAGGTTTCCAGCTCACATTGGCGCCGATCCTCTTTCAGCGCCTGTTTAATGTTTTCGATTTCTTCTCTGATATGAACGCGGCCGGGAATTGAATCAATAACCGATTGGAGCAGGGGACCCGACAACCTCTCTTCCATGTCTTGGGGGAGGTAACCTGCACGGCAGCCGCTTTTTATCCCGACCTTCCCCCTATCAGGACGTATCTCTCCTGCCAGTAATCTGAGGAGGCTGGTCTTACCCGAGCCGTTTAGTCCGACAAGGCCGACCCGATCACCTGGTTCGACCTGAAAACCTATATTATTGAAGAGATCCTTGCCGGGGAAGGCCAGGCATAGATCGGTAACAGTGACAAGACTCATGATTATTTTTCCAAATCACCGGGGCCTTGGGATCATCGGCCCCTGCATGAAATATCGAATGTGGAGCAGGGAATTATGAATTTGGAAGGTTAATCACCATGGATTCTTCGGGCAAGTCTAAGAATGACAGATCCGTTTAAAGGTTCCTTTCCTTCGACATTCATAATTACCTGTTCGACATTATTTCCCCACCTTTAGGGGAGCTTAACTACCCTCTTTTCCTCTCCTCTCAGGGGAGGATTAAGGTGGGGTCTGCTGAGACTATTCCAAGACCCCCTCCATGCCTCCCCCTGAGAGGGGGAGAAGGAGAAGGGGTCCAGGATGCAAAGGTTCGAGCGTTGCCTTTGTCGTTTTCAATCATTTCACTTGAATCCTGGAATCCTCGACCCCTTGAACCCTTCTTTTATGCCTTGCGAATAAGATTCCCCCGTAGGCACAGGCCGTTATTATTAGCCACGCTATAACGGCCGGCCAACTCTTAAATATCTCCCAGATGGCCCCGCTCCCGATAAAGGCGGGAATAATCATTGCTATCCCTATACCCATGTCCCTAGCTGTCATTCAGCAACCTCCTACTTGTTGGGTAAATCGCTATTAGAGTTTTTCTTTTAACATCTAAGCTAACATAAAGTCTGGTCAATTGCCATAGCTTTCCCTGATACATGAGTAAGCAACGCGACAGAAACTATCCCTATGGCCAATACATAAGTTGGATGATGGGTTTGGGTAAACCATTCTTGATCATTGATTGATTTTTCTATATAATTCGGTTAAATAAAGGTTGATAGCATCATGTAATAATGTAAACATGTCTTTCTTATCCTCTTAGAGGAGGCGAGGAGGGGGTCTTGTGTGTAACAGTCTAAGGAGATCCCACCTTAATCCTTTCCTAAAAGGGGAGGAGACTGATTCCATTTTTGATATTCGTCATTTCAGGAATCAGGATAAAAGGCTTGGAAAGATGAAGCGAAATATGGAGGAGGACCTTATATAAATATAAAGAGGGATCGGCATTGTTCATAACCTTTGAAGGCATAGAGGGTTGCGGCAAGACCACTCAGGTAAAACGTCTTGTTAACAGGTTGGCCCAGCATGGAATTAGATTTATCAGCACTTTTGAGCCGGGAGGCACAGAGATAGGCTTAGCCATAAGAAAGGTGCTTTTGGACTCGCGTAATATGGGCATGACCCCTCTCGCGGAACTGGCTTTATATGAGGCCGACAGGGCTCAGCACGTCGAGGAGGTTATCAGACCGGCTCTGGACCAAGGCAAGTGGGTTATTTGTGACCGGTTTTTCGATGCGACGGTAATATACCAGGGCGTGGCCCGGAGACAGGATATGGAACTGATCAGGCTTTTAAATGACAGAGTAACAGGAGGTATCAGGCCTGATATTACCTTTTTGCTTGATTGTCGGGCAGAGATCGGTCTTGCCAGAGCCGTGCAACGCAATAAAGAACTTTCCGCGGATGATCAGGGCAGGTTTGAGAATGAAGAGGCGGATTTTCACAGGATTGTGAGAAGAGGATACCTTGAGCTTGCGGATAATGACAAAAAGCGTTTTATAGTGATTGATGCGGCATTGCCTGAGGACGAAGTGGAACGGCATATATATGAAGTCCTTGAGCCGTTTTTGCAGTGACCAAGGGTTAATGATTTCAGGGGAGGAGAGACAAGGACAAATATTCAGATATGAAGACATTCTCAGAGATAATAGGACAGGAAAGGGCTATCGGTTTTCTTAAGAAGGCTATAGCCTCGGGAAGGATTCCACACGCGTTTCTGTTTACCGGTATTTCAGGTGTGGGAAAAACTACAACCGCAACAGCCTTCACTCAGGCAATAAACTGCCTGGAACCGGTGGAAAATAACGGTTGCGGCAAGTGCCTGATATGCCGGCAGATAAACAGTGGAAATTTTCCTGATCTTATTTCTTTTGAACCGGATGGGCAGAATATAAAGATAGAGCAGATCAGGGAACTGAACCGAAGCTTGAGTTTTAAGCCTCTCGCAGGTAAATACAGGGTGACCATCATCAATCAGGCCGAAACCATGACGGAAGATGCCGCCAATTCACTTCTGAAGACACTGGAGGAGCCGCCACCGGGGAATATCCTTATCCTGAAAACGGTAGAACCTCGGGATCTGTTATCTACTGTTGTATCAAGGTGTCAGAGGATCCCTTTTCAGCCCCTGTTATTTCAAGTTATAAAAGAGTGGCTCATCAAAGAAATGCATATGGATAAGGAAACGGCCTGGTTAGTTGCCAGGTTGTCCGAAGGAAGCCTGGGTAGAGCCGTTAAGATAGCTGAAACCAATTTTCTGGAAGAGCGAGAGGAGAGGATCGCTGATATAGCACAACTTCCGGGGATCTCCAAATACCAGCTCCTGGTAATGGCCCAGGAGTATGCCGGGAAAACAAAGAAAACGGACAGGGAAGTATCAAAGACCGCGGACCTTTCCGAATTGTTTGGTATATGGAAAACCTGGTATAGAGATCTGATAATGATGAAGATGAATAGTACACACACCATGGTTATAAACGCAGACTTTTCCAGAGAGTTGAAAAACGCATCAAAGAAGATAACAATAGATAATCTGATTGAAGGTTTTATGATACTGGATCAGGCTCAGAGGGATTTAAGCAGGAATCTTAATGCGGGACTGATAATGGAAAATACCCTTCTGAACCTGAAAAGACTGAGCAATTAGGGTATATAGTACTTGACATAAATCTTACGGCCTTAAACGTGTGTGA
The DNA here is from genome assembly GCA_964418945.1 of uncultured Desulfobacteraceae bacterium. Classification (GTDB taxonomy): domain Bacteria; phylum Desulfobacterota; class DSM-4660; order Desulfatiglandales; family HGW-15; genus CAYUYB01. The sequence continues at coordinate 26,919 of CAYQNR010000016.1, read as the reverse complement.
AGGGCTGTATATGGGGATATATAGGAGCTATGGGTAAAATAGTGGGTATACGATTAAGAAAAGACGGTAAGATCTATGACTTTGACTCCGGACATTTTGTTCTCAAGAAGGGTGATAGAGTCGTGGTTAATACGGAACAAGGCAAAACCCTGGGGATAGCCTGTGTTGAGCCGAGAAATATGACCGACAGGAGATCTGAACTACCTCTAAAAAAGGTATACAGGATGGCCAACAAGAAAGATATTGAAAGGTATGAAAAGAATTGCGATTTGGAAAAAGAAGTATTTTCGTGCTGTTACGATCAGATCAAAGAGAAGTCTCTGCCCATGTGTCTTGTGGCTACAGAACGCCTTTTTGACGGAAGCAAAATCATAATATATTTCTCCGCTGAGGGGCGTGTGGATTTCCGTGAATTGATAAAGGACCTGGTTCAAAGGTTTCATACCAGGGTAGAAATGAAACAGATAGGTGTCCGCCATCAGGCCAAGATGATCGGTGGCCTGGGGCCATGCGGGAGACATCTGTGCTGCTCTTCTTTTCTGAACAACTTCGATCCTGTGTCCATCAAAATGGCCAAAAAACAGAATCTTTCCCTTAATCCATCCAAGATATCAGGAATGTGCGGGAGGCTGATGTGCTGTCTTTCATATGAATACGATTATTACAATGACGCCGCAAGAGATATCCCTAAGGTTGGAAAAAGGGTTACTACCACAAAAGGAGAAGGGAAAATAATCCGTCAGAATGTATTGAGAGAATCCATCACTATTTTGACGGAGGCCAAGGAAGAGATAGAAGTGTTATATGATGATATTGTTGATGATTGAGATTAACTAAAAAGTTGAATGGGCTATAGGGATTTGGGCTAATTTGTCAGGATCCTGGGAGTCAAGAGGTCAGAAATCTGAAGGGGGAGGAGAGGATTTTAGGAAATAACGAAGAAAGGAATAATCGATACCCAAATTGATCGGAAAACTATATGTTACTACACCTATCTATTATGTGAATGCTGAACCTCACATCGGGCATGCCTATTCCACTATAGTGGCAGACGTATTGAACAGGTTTTATATACTTTCTGGTTCAGAGACCTTTTTTGTTACCGGAACGGACGAACACGGGGACAAGATTGTGAAGGCCGCCCGGGAGGCGGGTCGGTCCCCCAAGGAATACGCCGATAAGATAAGCCAACTTTTCAGGGATCTGTGGTCTGAATTGAATATTTCCCATGATTATTTTATACGTACCACTGATCGGGCCCACATAGAGACCGTTAAGGAAATTCTGAACAGAGTAAATGATAACGGTGACATATACTTCAGTGAGTACACGGGCCATTATTGTTTCGGGTGTGAACGTTTTTACACGGAAAGAGAATTGGTTGACGGCAAATGCCCCGATCATCAGGTCAAGCCTGAGATTATAAAGGAGGCGAATTATTTTTTCCGTATGAGCAAATATCAGGAGTGGCTGGTCGATCATATAAAAAGGCATCCTGATTTCATAAGGCCGGAGAGATATAAAAACGAGGTTCTATCCTTTTTGAAGGAACCGCTTGAGGACCTGTGTATTTCCCGACCCAAATCAAGGCTCGAGTGGGGAATCACTCTCCCTTTTGATAATGACTATGTTACCTATGTTTGGTTTGACGCCCTTATAAATTATATATCTGCCCTTGATTACCCAGAAGGTGAGTTATTCAAGAAGTTCTGGCCCGCGGCCGAGCACATTATTGCCAAAGATATACTCAAGCCGCATGCCATCTACTGGCCGTGCATGCTGAAATCCGCGGGCATCGAACCGTACAGGCATCTTAATGTTCATGGATACTGGAAGATTGACCAAGGAAAGATGTCCAAAAGCCTGGGGAACGTGATCAGACCTCTTGAACTGGCGGGTCTGTATGGTGTTGATTCCTTCAGGTATTTTCTGTTGAGGGATATGGTCTTCGGACTTGATTCGGAATTCAGCGAAGAAAGGCTCGTGGCAAGGATAAATGCGGACTTGGCAAATGACCTGGGAAATCTGGTAAGTCGAAGCCTGACCATGGTCTGGAAATACTTTGAAGGTAATATACCGACCGATAACGGCCCGGAGGAGGACCCGGACAGGGAACTTAAGAAAACCGTGGCTGAAATTATGGATGCCTATCCCGGTTATATGGCGGAGCTGGCCTTCCATAAGGCGCTCATAGCGGTGTGGGAGATCATAGGACGTGTCAACAAGTATATAGATTCCATGGCGCCTTGGGTATTGGCCAAGTCCGATATGAACAGGCTTAAGATCGTCATGTCTAATATCATGGAAACACTTAAGATCGTTTCCGTGCTTCTATGGCCGTTTATGCCGAAGACAGCCGAAAAGATACAGAATCTCCTTGGACTACCCAGGACCGGAAAGGATCTCAGATTGCCAGATGTCGGGGAATGGGGTAAAGTTGTGGCGGTTGAACCAGTCTCCAAGGCCATTCAATTGTTCCCCAGGATCGAGAAAAACAGAGAGGGAAAAACTGTGAAGAAAAAGATTGAAAACACGGAAGGCAAGATATCATTTCAGGAATTCCAGAAAATGGATTTGAGGGTGGGGACGATCAAGACCGTAGAGGCCATACCCGGCAGCAAGAAGCTCCTTAAGCTTACCGTTGATATAGGGGAAGAGAGAACGGTCGTAACCGGTATTTCAGATTACTATGATGAAGGAACCCTTGTAGGAAAACAGGTAGTGCTTGTGGCCAATCTGGAGCCCATAAGATTGATGGGGGTAGAATCCATGGGAATGGTGCTTGCCGCAGAAGATAGCTCCGGCGTTCACCTGTTAGTACCGGATGTGCAGACTGTGCCGGGAAGCAGGATCAAGTAGTTTATTACCTAAATCCCTGACTCATTATCAATGTATTATCCCTACCTTTCCAGTGACAGACAAAGATGTGTTGACCACATTGATTATGAAGCGGTTCGATGGCACATTGGAGAGAACTGATCTTTTCTTGACATTTGATATATCTTTATCCTATCGTTAGATATTATTATTGGCCCGGCTCTTTTCGTGGGTCGGTATCACTCTTAAGGATCATGTCCTGTGCCGGAGTGGCGACCTGGTGATTTGGAGCATAAAGGAGAATATTTTTCAAGGAGGTCAAGGCTTTGGCAGAAGGGACAGTAAAATGGTTTAGTGACAAAAAAGGGTATGGCTTTATTGCGCAGGAAGAAGGTAAGGATATTTTTGTGCACTTTTCATCCATTGAAGGTGAGGGTTTTAAGACCCTTGTTGAGGGCGAGCACGTAAGCTTTGATGTAGAAGATGGAGAAAGGGGTCCTGTAGCAAAGAATGTTAAAAAGTTTTAATTGCAACAGGTGATTGCAAGACTGTGTTAAGGGCATCTTGTTTTTTATACAAGGTGCCCTTTTTTATCCGCCTTCGCAGGGGACCACGTGCTTGCCCATGGGGCACATAGCGCAAAATATTTAGATATCATTAACTAGCGTACTCATTAACCGGAGGGAACCTTTTTTATCTAGGGGAAGTGATTTGGCACATGAAGGTAGCTACTTTTAACGCCAACTCCATCCGCAGCAGGATGGAAGTAATCCTGGGATGGATGAAGAAAGAGAATCCGGATGTGCTTTGCATTCAGGAGACCAAGGTCCAGGACGAAGATTTTCCGGCGAAACCCTTTGATGATCTCGGTTTCAATGTGGTTTTCAAGGGACAGAAATCTTATAACGGGGTGGCTATTGCTTCTAAAATGCCCCTGAGTGATATACGCCTTAATCTTTACAAGGATGATGAGCAGGCGCGATTCCTGCGCGCCGTGACCCATGATTTTACCATAATCAATGTATACGTACCCCAGGGTTTTGCTCCAGGCACTGATAAGTTTAAATACAAATTAAAGTGGATGAATGATGTTTTGTTATATATAGGGGAAAACTATGACCCGGCTGTCCCGCTTGTCTTGGCAGGGGATTTTAACGTGGCCCGTGGGCCGCTGGATATATACGACCCGGAAGGACTTCGGGGATCCGCTGGTTTTCATCCGGACGAGCAAGCCCTTATGGAGAAGATTCTGGATTGGGGTTTTTCGGATGTCTTCCGGTATCATCACCCAGAGGGAGGGCATTATACATTCTGGGATTACAGGATCCCGAATGCCTTCAAACGGAAGATGGGATGGCGCATAGATTATATCCTGGCCACTCGACCCCTGGCGGAAAAGGTAAAAACGGTGTGGATAGATACTGAACCTAGGTCATCACAAAGGCCTTCCGATCACACCTTCCTTGTTACGGAATTTGATATCTAATGTTCATCCAGGGATCGGTTATTTGCGGATGGAGCTTTCAGCTGTCAGCGGTCAGCCGTGAGCCAACCTTTTGTTTTCAATGTTTTTTGCTGATAGCTGAATGCTGATTGCTGGTAACGCAAATCCAAAAACGTTAGTTTATGGAGGAGCACTAAATAGTATTTGAAGGACAATAACTCAGGATAGGGCATTGAGCATGCTCCGGTTTTTTCGCCTTGCAGATCTCTCTTCCATGATATATGAGAATATCTGAAAAACGTCGCCACCTGTCGCTTGGAAGCAATTCTTCAATATCCTTTTCTATCTTATCCGCGTTATGATTTTGAGTAAGCCCCAGCCTCAGGGCGAGTCTCTTCACGTGCGTATCCACCACCACGCCGGGGATATCGAAGGCAGCTCCCAGTACGCAATTCGCAGTTTTCCTCCCCACGCCCGGCAACCTAAGCATCTCTTCCATGGAAGATGGAACCTCTCCCCCGTATAAATGCAACAGTCCCTCGCAACAGCCTCTAATGGATCTGGTTTTATTCCTGAAGAATCCAGTGGGCCTTATATCCTCTTCAAGTTCGGAAATCGACGTCTTTAGATAGTCTTCCGGTCGTTTATATTTCTTGAAGAGTTCTTTGGTAACCTGGTTTACCTGCTTGTCGGTGCATTGGGCTGAGAGAATTGTGGATATGAGAAGTTGAAACGGTGTTTTGTATTCAAGCGCGGTTTTTTCCTGGGGATAAAGGGAATCAAGTGTTTTAAAGATGATATTCGCTCTCTGTTTTCTCTTTTTCAGGCTTTCCATGGGATCATTCCTGTGTGATATTTTAGGAATATATCTCAATTCTCATTCAATTCACTTTGACAAAAAACGGATATTGAGGCAAATTATATATAGACGACATGGTTGATCCGGTTGATGAATATGATATTTAATAATAGGGAACTGTTTTGCCTTGTTTGACCCATCGGGCCCTGTGTTAAGCTGATCATGATCCTGGATGCTGGGCGGACACAGGAAGCCAGAAGAGCTATGCCTTTCCGTGTATCAAGCAGGGGCGGGTCTGTCAAGTCGTTATAGATAGATAAAAAGAACAGTGAGTAAAAAGAATGATAATAGGAAGACATGGTAAAGTATTAAGGCATTTATTAATCCTCTGGTCCGCGGCCGGTATCTTTTTGTTATCCCTGTTTTATCTACCTGCGCCCATAGAGGCGAAAGGGTTGGAAACCCATGGATCAGCAGGAGTCAAATTAACGGATGAGGAGGGCGTAAAGGAGGTAGAAATGACGGAAACAGCGAAATTAACAGAGGAAGAGGGGCTTTACCTTCTTGATGTAGCTCGCAAGACAATCGAGAAAAGGCTTTTTGACCGTGCTGAGCAGGATCTGGAAGATTCTGATCTTTCGCCTAAATATCTGGAAAAAAGGGGGACGTTTGTTACCCTGAACAAGGATGGAAATCTTCGCGGCTGTATTGGACATATCCTGCCGCAGGAAGCCCTAATAGACGGGATACGGGAGAACGCTATAAACGCAGCCTTTCGTGATCCGCGTTTTAATCCTCTTTCCAAAGAGGAATGGGACAGTATACAGATCGAGGTCAGCATATTAACCGAACCAAGACCTCTTGAATATTCCGATGTGGATGATCTCCTTAAAAAGCTGAGACCCGGAGTAGATGGAGTGATATTAAAAAAAGGATACCTTCAAGCTACTTTCCTTCCCCAGGTATGGGATCAGCTTCCTGATAAAGAGGAATTCTTGACTCATCTGTGTGTTAAGGCGGGACTGGACGCTTACTCATGGAAAAAGGAAAAACTGGAGATCATGACCTACCAAGTGCAGGCATTTGAAGAGCATTGAGCCCTTGATTAATCACATGACCTTACTTGTTATAGAAGTTTTGAAATGCCGAATAATAAACGCCTGATAATATGGTCCGTGATCGGCATCGGCATATCTTCAATTACGGTCCAGCTTGTCACAGTCCGGGAATTCCTGACCCAGTTCAACGGCAACGAAATAACCATATCGCTTGTAATGTTTTGCTGGTTGATGTTTACCGGAATAGGGAGTTTCATAGCAAAATTCTTCAAGCCGACATCACTTACCGTATATTCTCTGCTTATCCTTTTGATCGTACTGTGGCCTCTCCCCCAAATCATTATAATAAGATACTTCAGGGAAGCAGTGTTTATACACGGCGCTTCTCCGGGATTCTATCATATCTTTTTCTATATAGCGGCCACCACAGCCATCTACTGCTTTCTGGTTGGTTTTATACTGCCCAATGCCTTGGATGTTTTAAAAGCAAATAATTATAGATTCACTTCCGGTGATCTCTATATTACGGATAATATAGGGGATATTTCAGGCGGAGTGATATTCAGTTTCATTCTGGTCTACCTGCTTAAACCATTTAAGATAATCGCTGTTACTTCCAGCTTTACTATCTTAATCGCCTTTCTTCTGCTGGTCTCCTCGAGGAGATACTGCCTGTTGATCCTGTCAATAATATTAACCTCTCTGTTCTATGGATACGCACTGAATTCCCCTTTCGAGAGGTCCTTATTATCGGGACAATACGGGGATATTGTTAAATATCTGGAATCACCGTTCGGTAGGATGGTCATTTCCGAGGAAGGGTCCCAGCATACCTTCTGGGAATCCGGCATTCCCTTATACTCTGATGCGGATATCATAAAGAGTGAGGAGAAGGTTCATTATCCCATGAGTCAGGTTAAGAGTGTGGGAAACGTATTGTTGATTTCAGGCGGACTGGGTGAAACCATCGATGAAATCTTGAAATATCAGCCGGAACACATTGATTATGTGGAACTGGATCCATATCTCACCGGAGCTGCCCAGGAACTGGGTTTTTTGGAAAGCAGACCCTCACTCAGGATCATTAATAGTGACGCCAGGAGCTTCATAAAAGAGACGGACAGGAGATATGACGCGATTATTATGAGCCTGCCCGATCCTGATACCTTTCAGTTGAACAGGTTTTTTACTGATGAGTTTTTCGCCCTTGCCAAAGAGGTTCTCAATAGCGAGGGTATTCTGTCGTTTGGAATGGGCTATTATCAAAACTATGTGGGCGGTGTTACCAAGCAAAAACTTTCCACCATATTCAATACTGTTTCATCCCATTTTGAGAATATCATGGTTCTTCCTGGGGAAGAGGCCTATTTTTTGTGCAGTGACGGAGAGATATCCACGGACATACCTGCCAGATTGAAGAAGAAATCAATCTCAACGAAGTATATCGAAGGTTTTTATCATGGCAATATAACCAGCGAGAGGATAGGATACCTGCGGGCGAATATCGACAGAGAAGAAAGCATTAATACCGATTTCAAGCCGAGAATGATCAACATTATATTTAAAGAATGGTTCTTGAAACATGGCAATTCACCCAACACCTTTTTGGCTGTATCGGTGGTCCTTATCTTAATCTATTTAATTTCCATCAAAAAGGAGGAATATGTCCTCTTTTCCACGGGTGCGGCCACCATGGGAGTAGAGATGCTCGTCATCTTTACATTTCAGGTAATTCACGGCTATATCTATTTAAAGATAGGGGCTGTTGTGACTGTTTTTCTCCTGGGGCTTTTGCCAGGATCCGTGGCTGGGAATGTTTCTAAAGGTAAAGATACTAGAATGTTTATACTGGCGGATATTGTTCTTATTTGTCTGTTATTGCTATTTTTTGTATGGAGTATGTTTTTCCCGGTCGAACTGGGTCAGGGCTATTTCCTAGCATATTCGTTTGTATTTTCTTTTTTCTGTGGCTTTCAGTTTCCTATTGCCACCAGGATGATCGGTGAGCAGATGAGCCCAGCGGCAGGTTGCCTGGGGGCTGATCTCACGGGAGCCGCCTTCGGCACCATTATGGTGGGAACATTGCTGATACCCCTGCTGGGTGTGATACCAGCGATTATATTCTTAATATTGATGAAAATGACCAGCACTATGATTATAGTATTATCAGGTGCAAAGAGGTCCCGATAAAAATTGGTTCATTCAATTGAGGTGAGCTATTATGTCTAAAAAGATTACAAGAAAAGAGTTCCTGAAATCCATCGGCATAGGCGCCTCCGCGCTTCTATGGGCGGGACCGGGGTATTGCCTATGGCCCGCAGACAACACAGAAAAGAGCGTTAAGGGCACTATTTTTAAGAATGACGCTCCATCGCGGCCCTGGAAATGGTCGATTGAGGGGTTTCACTATGAGTCCCAGGGGGACAACGTCCAATGTCAGGTATGCCCCAATCGTTGCCGCCTTTCGCCTGGTGACAGGAGCGTATGCAGATCCAAGGTGAATATAGGGGGGACGCTTTATTCCCTTGCATATGGCAATCCATGTTCCGTAAGCATCGATCCCATAGAAAAAAAGCCCCTTAACCACTTTTTTCCCGGGACATCTATCTTTTCCATTGCCGCTGCCGGCTGTAATTTCAGGTGTCTTAACTGTCAAAACTGGGAGATTTCTCAGAGAAGGCCTGAGGATCTTGAGTATATAGAGCTTTTTCCGGCAGATGCTGTAAGGGAGACAAAAAGAAGGAAAATCCCCTCGATCGCCTACACATATTCAGAGCCTATATCCTATTACGAATATATGTATGATACCTCCAAAACAGCGAGAGAGGCCGGGATCAAGAATGTTATGGTCTCCAACGGCTATATAAATGAAGCCCCCCTTCTGGAACTGACCAGATATATTGATGGCGCTAATATCAATCTAAAGGCATTCGACGACGGGATATATCGATCCTTGAACGGAGGTACCCTCCAGCCGGTTCTGAATACTTTTAAAACACTACATGAGGAGGGTGTGTGGTTTGAGATGACAAATCTTGTAGTACCGACATATGTGGATGATCCGGATATGGTAAAGAGGATGTGCGGATGGATATTGAGAGAGTTGGGTCCTGATTATCCCTTACATTTTTTAAGGTTTTTCCCTCATTATAAGCTGGATAGATTGCCTCCGACACCAATTTCAACCCTTGAGCAATTCAGAGACATTGCCATGAAGGAAGGGATTCATTATGTATATCTGGGCAATGTACCGGGGCATGAAGGGTGCCATACCTATTGTCATAATTGCAGGAAGATTTTAATAGAAAGGGAAGGATATATCCTGAAACAGTTCAACATAAAAGATGGCAAGTGCCAATATTGTCAGACCCCCATCCCGGGCAGGTGGGATCTCTAGTTTTTTATCACGCCTGCCGTCCGGAATGCAAAGCCCTGACTAGCCGTAAACGAAAACCACATTGCAATCCACGTGCTCGGCTACATCCTGGGGGAGAGAGCCAAAGAAGGCCCTGCTTAATGTTCCCTGACGGCGAATGGCCATGATAAGCAGGTTGTGATCACCGGAGGCCTCTAGTATCTTATGAACCCTGGATTCAGCGGCAACGGCTCGGATATACAGGGTTCCCGCCATTTGTCGGGCATTCAACACCTGATGTGTCATCACCTCTGCTTGCCGTAATTCGTCTTCACTGCTCTCAGGAGGCATCAATCTCAGTAGGGTTATGGTATGCTTGGAGACAATGCCGAGCGCGCCCACCAGCGGGGGAACAATATCCACCTCCTCCAGTTCAGTGAAAGGCACCAGGATGCGGGAACCGATCATGGGTCCTCTAAACATTGTAACGATTACCGGACAGGGGGCGCCGTCCACCAGGTCCCTGATGATCCGGCCGGGGTGCTGCGACCCGGCGACCTTGGGATATCCCAACATGATCGCACGGGCGTCGTGGTCTGAAGCGGTGCGGAGAATGCCGGCAGCCGGGTCGCTGGTAAGTTCCACCTCGGTGTGAAGTTTATAGCCCAGGGTTTGGGCCTCATCCGCTGCTGTTGAGAACATCTCGATGACCTGCTCGTCGGCTGCCTTGCCCCAGTAATCGTATTCCTCCGGTCTGGCCACATGCACGGCCATGGGCCTTGCACCGTAATGGTGTGCGATGAGCGTGCCGAGGCGCGTGAGGGCCCTGACGGTTGCGGGGTGGGAGACGCAAATAAGGACGTGGCCGTTGGTCGCCTTGGGAGGTTTCAGGGGTTTCTGGGGCCATGGCTCCAAGCCGATCCCTTTTCCTGTTTCTCGGTTAGTGCCCTCCACTTCGTCCGTTATCGCGTCTTGGCTGGTTCTCTGATCGGGCTGTGTTGTTTCGCCCGCCTTGACCATGGCGAATCTAACCAGCGGCGCCCCTATCATCTCATTTATAAGTACGCTTAGCATAACCATATCGATGACGATTGTCTGGATGGGGGCCAGGGAGATGTCCTGTTGAACCAGATATGCGAGGCCGACGGCGAGCCCTGCCTGCGGGAGGAGGCTGAGCCCCAATAGTCTTGCCTGGAGAGGCGGCATTTCCGCCGTATATCCGCCGACCAGGGCGCCGAAATATTTGCCCGCGGCGCGCATGATCACAAATACTCCGCCAAGGATGCCCGCGGCGAGAAGTCCTTGTAAGCGAAGCTCCGCTCCGGCGAGTGCGAAGAAGATGCCGTAGATGGGTGGCTCGAAGTCGTTAAGCGCCCGAAATGCCCTTACATCACGGCGATCTCGATTAACTATGGTAAAACCGGCTGCTACCCCGGCCAGGAGCGAAGACAGCCCGAAAGCAGAAGCCAGACCGCCTACCAGGAGCACGGTGGCCAGTGAAACTACAAGCACCTCGTCTTTACCGGTAAGGCGGTGAACAATATAGTCACACGCTAGACCGACGGCGATCCCTAAGGCAAGTGACATAATGGCATTACTGAAGGGAGACAGGACCTGGGCGATCCCGGCGTCTCCCCTTGTTCCCAAAAGGACCTGCGCCGCCGTTACCATTATCCCGAACAGTATAATGCTCAGCGCATTGTTCACAACCACATCGGAAAGCACCAGCCTAGAAACCGGTCCTCGCGCCTTTGTCTCTCTCATAACTGCAAGCGTGGATGCCGGGGCCGTGGCCACCGCGATAGACGCGCATATCAGGCCTATAGCCACTACATGTTGTACTTCGGGTGTTTCATCTCCTACACCCAGCATATATGCCGAAATACTTACCCCCGCAGCCACCAGGACAAAGGTTGCTGTGATCTCGATTGCGCTTACTCGCACCAGGGTCCGGGCAAAGGCACGCAGCTCGCGGAGATCGAAGCGTTCGCCGATACCGAAGGCCACGAGCATGAGGGCTATGTGGGTGAAAATTTCCAGGCGGCACTCGGGGGAGTCGGTAGGTAACAACCCGAAGCCCGCAGGACCGAAGGAGATGCCTGCGACCAGGTATCCCGTTATGGAGGGGAGATGCGCCAGCCTAGCGATGCGAGACAGGGCGAATCCCACAGAAAGTAAAAGGCCCAGAGCCAGTATTAAACCTAGTCCACCCAATTTGTGTTTACTCCTGTGGATGAATGTGGCAAAGGACGGGGGTGTTTTGTTGCGCCCCTTCTAAGAAAGAATGTGGACCCGAATAGAATTAAGCTGACTCTATTCAGGATAATACAGATTCAATAGTATTAAACGGCCCCCGGGTCAAGGACAAAAGCAAGAACACAGCGCAGTATCACCCCTGCCTCTGCAGGAGAAGGTAAACACTTCCTGTGCTCATTGATAACCCAAAAATTATACGGCAAATTTAGCGCAAGTTACCTGCTTGACATAAGAATAAAAAACGCCGTATTGTTAAAATAACATGAAAAGAGTTTATCCTTGAAAACCAACGTAAAATAGATTTAAATTGATATAACAGAATGTAGGGAGAAGAACTGAAAAAGAGGTCTATTATGGAAAGGTATTATATCGGTGTTGATGTCGGTTCGGTGAGTGTTAACGCGACGGTATTGAATGAGAAGGGAAAACTGATCTTCGAGTATCCCTACATAAGGCATTTCGGTGGGGTAAATAACTCAGTCTTTGAAATCATACACAACCTCTACGACCGGTTCGGCTTTGCGAATATCAAGGCTGTAGCCTTTACCGGGAATCACGGAAGGATTATCAGTGAAGGGTTAGGCGGATTCTATGAGTTCGAATCCATTGCCCAGATCCTGGGCTCCGTGTACTTGCTGCCCAGTGTACGCTCTATTATCGCTATGGGAGGCCAGGATACCGCCCTTTTTATCCTGAGTCACCACGAGGGCAGGTGGGAGCTGGATGATTTCAACACGAACAGTCCCTGCGCCTCGGGTACGGGTTCCTTTATCGATCAACAGGCAGAGCGATTGGCCTCATCGATCTACGGAAAGGACTTCAATGCCTCAGATGCGCACATCAATAAGATCCTGGAGGATTTCATTTCCCTGGGCCTCAAGAGCAATAGCCCTGCAAGGGTAGCGTGCCGATGTACCGTGTTCACTAAGTCCGACATGATACACCTTCAGAACAAGGGGGAAAAACTCGAAGATATCATCGCCGGCCTTCATGAAGGGAATGCGTCCAACTACCTTAGTAATATTGTTTCTAATAGAGCGGTCCCTCATCCCATAATGTTTATAGGCGGCCTTACTCTGAATAGGCTTCAGGTGAGGGCCTTTCGGGATCACTTTCCCGAGTTGATCGTCCCTGATTATCCTACCTCCGTCGGTTCCTTGGGTGTGGCTTTGCATGCCAGGGAACAGGGAATTAGCACCAAACCCACAATAGAAGCACTCAAATCCATTACCGAAAAGGGTGCTTTTTCATTCTTGTCCGCCCCGAAGCTTGAGCTTATAAAAACCGATTTTCCGCAGGACAATGAAGTGAAAACGCTTCCCACCCAGGGCAAAAAGATACCCGTGTTCCTGGGGATTGATATAGGCTCTACCACCACTAAATATGCGCTCATCGATCAAAACAGGGAGATCATCGACAAGGAATATCGCCAGACAATGGGGAAGCCCATCGAGGTCACCCAAAGCCTGTTGAGGGTGTTGAAGGAAAGATACGGGGATTCGATAGATATAAAAGGAGTGGCGACTACCGGTTCGGGGCGAATGGTAGTCGGGGATTTCCTAAACGCGGACTTGATTATCGATGAGATCACTGCCCACGCACGGGGCGCCGTGGAGATTGATTCCTCCATAGACACCATCTTCGAAATAGGCGGGCAGGACAGCAAATACATCTCCATATCAAACACCCACCCCCTTGACTTTGACATGAATAAGGTATGTGCAGCGGGAACAGGGAGCTTTCTCCATGAGCTGGCAAACAAGAACGGCATAAACATTGTTGAGGAGTTCCAGGATATAGCCCTCTTCTCTGAGCAGCCCATTAAGTTGACTGAACGATGCACCGTGTTTATGGAATCTGATCTCGTATCCTACGCTCAGAAGGGAGCCGATAGAAACGACCTTATTGCGGGCCTTTGCTATGCGATAGTCTTCAATTATTTGCACAGGGTGGTCGGAAATAAAAAGATAGGAGAAAGGATTATGTTTCTGGGAGGCCCCTCCCTTAACAAGGCCATAGTGGCGGCGTTTGAGGCAGTGCTCGATAAGGGTATCTTGATTCCGAAGCACCGGGAAGTGCTTGGAGGATTCGGTGCTGCAATCAGCGTGCAGGAAAAGATGGCAAACGAGAAAAAGGAGGAATCTTCATCCAGGAATATAGATGAGGCGATTAATGACAGGCTGGAGTTCAAGGAGGCTATATGCCATGCGGACCCCAATTGCCACAATGAATGTAAGCTAAAGATCTACAATTTCAGCGGAAGAAAGAGCGTGTGGGGGGGCGAATGCGGTAGGTATGAAGTAAGGACACATTATGGCGGGAAAAAGGAAGATTACTTCAAGCTAAGGGATACGATCTGGGAGAGTCACCTTAAGGGGATGTACCATGATCTGGGGGATCTCAAAAAGGATGCCGGGGAGGATAACAGGGCGATTTTTGAGATTGATAATAGGCCTACCGTGGGGATACAGAGGGCTCTCTATAATCACCAGCTTGCCCTTCTCTGGGCGAGCTTTTTTGATGCACTGGGCTATCGCGTGGTTATGACGCCCAAGACCAACGACCGGATCTCAAAGCTGGGCATTGAATCGATGACCACGGAAACGTGCTTTCCGGTGAAGGTTTCACATGGGCATATCATAGATCTCCTCGGAAAGACAAGGTGCCTGTTTCTTCCCAACATCATTGATCTTCACTCTGACATAGAGGGAAAGAACCACTTTTATTGCCCCATGGTTCAGGGGAATCAATACATGGTGAAGGCTGCGTTGGACTTGAAGGAAAGTGATATCCTGAATCCCACCGTGCACCTGACTTACAGCACCGAGATGCTCAGTATAGAATTACACAACCAAATAGGCCGGAGGCTGGGTAAGGGCCTGCGCCAGATCAGGGAGGCAATGGACATTGCCTTGGCCAGGCAGCAAGAGTTTGAGGAGGAACTTTACTCCCATGGGGCAAGGATCACCTCAGCCCTTGGTGAAAAAGAGCCCTTGGTTCTGGTAACCGGCCGGCCGTACAATCTATTTGATGAGCGGCTGAATCTAAGGCTCGGGCAGAACCTGGCCAAGATCGGCCTAGCATCTCTACCCATGGATTTCATCGATCTAAGGGGTGTGGATTTATCCGATTTTCCGAACATGTACTGGGCCTACGGCTACCAGGTACTCCAGGCAGCCAAGGTTATAAAGTCTACGCCTAATTTCTTCGGCCTCCATCTCACCAACTTCAGTTGCGGCCCTGACTCCTTCAACGAACATTTCTATAAATATATAATGGGAGACAAGCCTTACCTTATCTTGGAACTTGATGAACACAGCGCGGTGGCAGGAGTAATGACCCGGCTGGAGGCCTTTAAGAATGTCATAATTTCGGTGCAGAAAATGGAATCCATTGCCTCTGAAACAAAAAAAGCTACTGCAGTGGGGAAATAGAAGATGAAAAAGGTGGCTCAATTAGATTCATTCAGGGACATGGCCGAGCGTGTTGGACGATTTAGCGTCCAGGGAAAGAGTTTCCTTATTCCTGAGATGAATCCTGTGAACAGTCATCTGCTCGCTGGTGTATTTCAGAGCTATGGCGTACCGGCAGAGGTCATGGAGACCTATACAGGCCTTGATCTAGGGAAAAAACATACCTCGGGCAAGGAGTGCTTTCCGTGTGTGGTAACCTTGGGGGATATCCTCTATTATATGGAAAAGGAGAAGGAAAGGCTCGGAGACAGATTTAAGCCTGAGAGATATATGTATTTCATGCCAGAGGCAGGGGGCCCATGCAGGTTCGGGATGTACAACAAGTACCACAGGATAATCCTCGATTCCATACCCGGGCTGGAAAAGGTGAAGATCACCTCCCTCAGCGCAGATGACGCATATGATATCCAGGGTCTGATTCCGGGGGACAGTATGCAAGGTTTCAGGAAGGCTGGATATCTCTCTGTGGTGGTAGGGGATGTACTGGACAGGATGCTGTGGAGGATTCGTCCATATGAGAGATCAGAGGGAATAACCGACACCTTTATTATGAATGCAAGGGAAAGGTTGGCCGAATCATTTGCGAAGCACTCATCAAGAGGCGACTTCACTCCCATTCTGCTTGATCTGGAAGGAATCGTCAAGGAGGCAAAGGAGCTAATCGACCCCAATATTCCGCGAAAAGCGCTCATAGGGGTGGTGGGGGAGATCTATGTGCGCACCCACGTGAAATCCAACCAGGATACCATCAGAGTGCTGGAGAAATACGGTGCGGAGGGCGTTAACGCCTCGCTAGCGGAATGGATCAATTATACCACCTATGATCAGGCAAGACGGGCCAGGATAGACCTTGGATTACATCTTAGGAACTTTCAGCTTAAAGAGATGAAGAAAGACCTCTTGAAGTATATGAAGTACAGCCTTATCCTTTTTTATCAATACATGCAGCAGAGGAAGGTCTACCGGATGGTAGGAAAACACCTTGATATCATAGAAGATCACAGAATAGCTCCCCTGGAAAGGGCCCTCAAAAAGAACAATACCTTCTCCTTCGAGATAGGCACCGAGGCCTGTTTGAGCATCTCATCGGCCCTGGTACTCTCCCACCATGGGTACAACGGTATCGTAAATATATTTCCATTTACCTGCATGCCCAGCAATCTCACCGCGTCCATCGCCAAGCCTTTGATGAGAAAGCATAATGTGCCTTACATCGACGTGTCCTACGATGGATCCTTTCAACCAGGCAGGGAAGCGGCCTTACGGACCTTTATGTATCAGGCCTCTCAACACTTTAAGACCCACGGCAGGCCTTAGGTATAAAAAATCCCCAATCTCCCGCAAACCGGTTTTAGATTGTGAGATATTTCACAGAAATACTTGTTTTTATGCCGGAGGTTGTGTTAATAAGCAACCCATAAGGGCTCATCCGGTTAATGAGTACGTAAAGAAGTAAAAGATTAAACCTTATTATAAGTACCTTAATGGCCCATGGGGTTCTCTTTTAAACGGCGAAAACATTAACAGTGTGCTAATTACGTAAGGTGCCACCCAGGCGGGCGGAATACTTATGAGATAATAGAAAATTCTCGAGTCCGACTACGGCTGGAAAAGGCTACCCGCCCGCCTCGTTTGGTTTTTTTGCGGAGTCATAGCACATAAACAGGTTCGCCGCTTAAAAGAGAACCCCATGGGCCATATAGCAAAATATTTAGATATCATTAACTAGCGTACTCATTAACCGGATGAATGCGCATAAATTATGTTAAAAATAAGGCGCTTCTTAGTATGTGTTTTTAGAGTTTAGACTTAACAAAAGGAGGATAAAAGATCCATGGCGGAGAATAGAGAAGTAATGGATGTGGATGTTCTTTTTGTGGGTGGCGGGATTGCCTCTCTTAGCGGGGCGCTCCACCTTTCAAACCTTATCAAAGAGAATGAGGAGAAGAAAGCCAGGGGTGAAGATGTTAAATTACTGGGCGAGGTTATGATTGCCGTCCTTGAGAAAGCAGCATTTCCGGGATCACATGGAATCTCTGGGGCGGTAATGGATCCCGGGCCGCTAAAAGAGCTTATCCCGGATTTTACGGAAAAAGGGGCCCCCCTGGAAGGAGAGGTTAAAAAAGAATCCGTGTATTTTTTAACAAAGAACTGCAAGATAAAACTGCCTTTTAATATGCTGCCCAGCGCACTCAATCCCCTTGATAATCACGGCAATTACGTTGTATCTCTTTCCCGCCTGAATGAATGGCTGGCCGGGCTGGTTGAGGAGAACGGAGTAGACATCTTTCCGGGTTTTGCCGGGACAGAGGTCCTGTACGAGGGTGAAAGGGTTATAGGTGTCCGTACCGGGGATAAGGGTATTGGCGCTGACGGCGACAAGAAATCCAATTTTGAACCGGGCATTGACCTCCACTCAAAGGTTACCGTGTTCGGGGAAGGATCCAGGGGCAACCTCACAAAAAACCTCCTCGAACGCTTTAATCTTGATGAGGGCAAAAACCCTGCCGGCTTTGAGGTGGGTGTAAAGGAAGTATGGGAGATCCCTGAAGGCTTAATTGAAGCCGGGGAAATCATCCATACCATGGGGTATCCACTGAAGAGGGACACCTTTGGAGGGGGCTTTATCTATGGTATGAAGAATAATATGGTCAGTATTGGGCAATTAACCAGCCTTGATTATAAGGACCCCTTTACCGACCCCCACAGGGAATTCCAGAAATTCAAGCTCCATCCTCTGGTAAAGGACCTGTTGCAGGACGGGAAACTGATTCAATACGGAGCCAAGACAGTACCTGTGGCCGGATATTTCTCAGTACCTAAACTGGCTGTCCAGGGCGGTCTTATCATAGGTGATTCAGCCAACCTGTTTAACAGTCAGAAGATCAAGGGCATTCATCTTGCGGTTAGATCGGGGATGCTGGCTGCCGGGGCCATCTTTGATTGCCTGTTGAATGATGATTTTGGTGCGGATCGGCTTGGGCAATACGGAACCGCCATAGCCGAAAGCAAAGAGATGAAAGATCTGTACAAGGTGCGCAATTTTCACCAAGCCATGGAAAAGGGATTTTTTAAAGGCATGACAATGGCCGGATTCCAGTTTGTATTGGGAGGGAGCATTTTTAAATCACGCCTTGAGGCCATATCCGATCATTTACATATGAAAAAGGTAGCGGACTTCTTTGGGACGGATAGCCCACCGGAAGAAAAGAAGGGCGATATAAAGTATGATGGGAAACTTAGCTTTGACAAGGAGACCGATGTCTACTATTCAGGGGCAACCCATGAGGAAGACCAGCCGGCACATTTAAAGATAAAAGACCTTGATATATGTTACACACGGTGCAAGGAAGAATTCCAGAACCCCTGTGTCAGATTCTGTCCGGCCGGGGTTTATGAGATGGAAGTGGATGAAGAGACGGGGAAACAGACTATGAAGCTGAATTTTTCCAATTGCGTGCATTGCAAGACGTGCGACATCAAGGATCCCTATGGGAATATCGAGTGGGTGCCGCCTGAGGGTGGCGGAGGTCCGAAATACACCATGATGTGATGACTGGTATGTTTAGAGGGACAATCTTTATCCGTTTATTTTAACATTATCGCTAATATCCGGTCACGGCAGTTCTTTTCAAGAGGACAAATATCAGGATTCAAGGATTCAAGGGTTCGAGGGGTCAAGGGAAAGAATCAAAAACAAAAACATAACACTTGACTCCTTGAATCCTAGAACCCTCGGACCCTCATTTGCTTCTTTACGTACTCATTGACCGGATGAACCGTTGTTTTGCGGTGACAGGAGACTATAAGATTGTACCTATCTTTTTGGATGGGGCGGGTTACTATAATTGACCTTCAGGAGAAGCTCCCTGAGGGTCTTTTTTTATAGTCCATGAACTAAAAAAACTTGATTTTTTATCAGAAATGTATATGTTACTCCATCTTTTAAATACCTGTTTTCAGAAAGGAGGATCGGCAGATGAAAGAAGAAAGTCCGCTAATACAGAGATCCCCGGACCGAAAGGACCGGGAGATTCCTCTGGATCAAGATGATGAACCTCCGGGTGGTAGTTTCTTACCTCTGGATAAACTCTCTCCCTGGGCTCATAGTGTCCAGGTTCCTACCCTCAATTCGCCGATTGTTTTCCCTTTCACAGGGAAAAGGTCGCTGCGAACTTCAACCAAAACAAGGAGATTTAGACGGAAATTCTTTCCTGATGTATCGGACAAACAATGGAATGACTGGCACTGGCAGATAAGCAACAGGATAAGGTCACCCCTCCATCTGCAACGTTTTCTTACTTTTTCAGCACAGGAGTCTGCCGCCCTGGATACCTTTATGTCCAGGCTCCCTGTGGGGATAACGCCCTATTATATGAGTCTTATATCGCCGGAAGACCCCGCTGCTCCGTTGCGACGAACCGTTGTCCCGACCATCCATGAATTTGTGATCATGCCGGAAGAGTCTGATGACCCTCTATGCGAGGAAAAGCAAAGCCCGGTTCCGGGCTTGGTCCATCGTTATCCTGATAGGGTTCTTTTGCTGGCACTGGATTTCTGCTCTACCTATTGCCGCTATTGTACACGGTCCAGGGTCGTGGGAAACGGCACTCTCCATCCCACCAGATCGCGGCTAGAAAAGGCCATGGATTATATTCGGGCCAATAGTGAAATCCGGGACGTGCTCCTCTCGGGGGGTGATCCCCTGACAATGGGGGATGATCGACTTAACTGGATCCTCACAGGTCTGCGCAGTATTCCCCATGTGGAGATACTGCGGATAGGGACAAAGATACCGGCGGTATTGCCGCAGCGCATCACCCCAGGGCTGGTCCGAATGCTGCGGAGACATCACCCTCTATACATGAGTCTTCATTTCACACATCCGGAGGAATGCACTCCGGAGGCCTACAAGGCATGTTCCATGCTCGCGGACGCGGGCATCCCTCTAGGATCCCAGACCGTCCTGCTTTCAGGGATCAACGACAGTGTGGAGACTATGAAGGAATTGGTGCATCATCTTCTAAAGATGCGTGTCAGGCCTTATTACCTCTATCAATGCGATCCTATATCAGGTTCTTCCCATTTCCGCACAACCGTGAAAAAGGGGCTGGAGATCATCAGGGGCTTGAGGGGATTCACAAGCGGTTACGGGATTCCCACGTATGTAATAGATGCGCCCGGAGGAGGAGGCAAGATTCCGGTTATGCCTGATTACAGGGAGGGCCGTAATGGCAATGATCTGCTGCTTCGCAACCATGAAGGGGCGATATTTCGATATCCGGACCGCAGGAGGCAGGAGGCTATTCCCGGCATTTTCATGCCGGTTCCCCACGCCGAGGCATAGAGACTTCTATAAACAGAATATGTCAATATGAAATATCCTTTCCCGGGTCTAATAACTCAGGAAGGTCCTTCACTTTGATGTTTCTACATATTTCAGATTGTATGGAGGAAAGGTTCCCATGAAAATCGGTTTAACCTATGATCTGCGGTCCGATTATCTGGCTGAAGGCTATGATGAAATGGAAACAGCGGAGTTTGACCGGGAAGATACCATCATGGCCCTTGAGCACAGTCTAAGGGTATTGCATCATGACCCTGAACGTATAGGGAACGCCTTTCAGCTCGTTGAAAAGCTGGTTGCAGGCGTTCGATGGGAACTTGTTTTCAATATCGCGGAAGGTCTTTACGAAATAGGCCGCGAGGCCCAGGTTCCCGCTATCCTTGATCTCTACGGCATTCCTTATACCTTCTCGGACCCTCTGGTAATGAGCCTAACGTTACATAAGGGAATGGCGAAGCGCGTGGTAAGGGATGCCGGTATTCCAACATCGGATTTCTTTATTGTGGAAAAAAAGGTTGAAGACAGAGATATTATTTTCCAGCCTCCTTTCTTTATAAAACCCATTGCCGAAGGTACCGGGAAAGGGGTGAGTTCCAATTCTATAGTCCGGCGGTTGGATGACCTGGCACCTTCATGTGAGGCCATGTTATATGCCTATCAACAGCCCGTACTGGTGGAAAGATATCTTTCCGGACGTGAATTTACCATAGGGATAATCGGAACAGGTCAGGATGCCGTTGTAATAGGCACCATGGAGGTGCGTCTGCTGCCGGGGGCAGAACAAGGGGCCTATTCCTATATAAACAAGGAGAAATGTGAAGAGTTTGTGGAGTATAGCATAGTGAGTTCATATGATGATCCGACGGTAAAGAGATCCGAACAGATTGCGCTTTCCGCATGGCGGATACTGGGCTGTCGTGATGCAGGGCGGGTGGATATCCGATGCGATGAGATGGATAACCCCTATTTTCTGGAGGTAAATCCCTTGGCCGGGTTGCACCCGGAGCATTCAGACCTGCCTATTATCTGTAAAGGTGTAAATCTGTCCTATGATTCATTGATCGAGCGGATATTGCTATCCGCCGGGAAAAGGTTCAACCTTTAATATAGAGTTAAAAAGAGTAATGCTTGTTGCTATTGTACATAATGAAGTCAAAAAAGAAGATAGGGCCGACGAAAAGGACGTTCTTGTCCAGGCGACTGCAGTCTCGGAAGCCTTGACGGCCCTTGGTCATGAGACTGTGTCCCTAGCCTGTAATATTGATCTATCATCCATTAGAACCCGGTTGGAGCACTTGGGACCGGATATGGTCTTTAACCTGGTGGAATCTCTGGAAGGGAAGGGTAGATTGATATATCTTTTCCCGGCGCTCCTTGATGTGGTGGGGCTTCCGTACACCGGCTCCTGTTCCGAGGCTCTCTTTCTAACATCTCATAAGATACTGGCCAAGGAGAGGATGTCCCTCGCTGGTCTTCCCACACCGCAATGGATGGGGCCATTTCCTATGGGCGTTCCTTCTCTCCATCATCTTCCTGTTGTAGTAAAGGAAGACCTGTGGATTATCAAATCACTTTGGGAGCATGGTTCACTGGGGCTTGATGATAATGAGCTCATCTCGGCTACGAATAAGGATGAATTAGAAGAGATCATCTTGAGGCGCGCCCCGGTACTTGGCGGGACCTGCTTTGGTGAACTATTTATCCAGGGCCGTGAATTTAATGTCTCTATTCTGGGCACACCGCGGGGACCGCGGGTATTGCCTCCGGCGGAGATAATCTTTGAGAATTTCAAGAAGGGAAAAACTCCTATAGTGGGATATCGAGCAAAGTGGGATACGGCTTCCTATGAATATCATCACACGCCCAGGAGGTTTGATTTTTCTCCCGATGACCGGCCTATCCTTTCCATGGTTCAATCATTAGCCCTTCGTTGCTGGGAGGTATTCGGGCTTGAAGGGTATGCCAGGGTGGATTTTCGTGTTGATGATAAGGGACAGCCATGGATCCTGGAAGTCAACTCCAATCCCTGCCTCAGCCCGGATGCGGGATTTATGGCCGCGGCCATGAAAGGGGGTTTGAACTTTGAAGATACGATCAAGGGGATAATATTGAAAGGGTATCCATCCCACAGGAGATAACGCCATGTTTCGGATACGCCGAGTTTATGATGATATTCTTCCCTTAAACAAGGAAACGATAAGGCAGGTCAAGGAAATATTGAGGACCCGTTTTACCGACGTATCTGAGGAGGAGATTGAACAATTAGGAGAAAAATTGCGTAATCCATTTAAGCAGCGTTTCCGTTCCGTGCTTTTCGTGGCGGAAAGTCTCCATAATCGTGTTATGGGTTTTGCGTTTCTTCTGCATGAACCTGAAATAAAATTTTGCTTTCTGGACTGGATCGCGGCAGCTAGCGGAAAAACCGGGGGAGGACTGGGTAGCGCACTGTATGAAACAGTTAGAAGGGAGAGCGTGGACCTGGGGGCTAAAGGGCTTTTTTTTGAATGTCTACCCGACGACAGGAATGCTTGCCCTGATGAAGATCTGCTTAAACAGAATCGTTGGAGACTGCGGTTCTATGAAAGGTACGGTGCACGTCCAGTTGTCAATACCGCCTATGAAACGCCGGTGAACCCTGAAGACACCTGCATGCCTTATCTTGTCTATGACGGGCTGGATAAGACCATGCTGCCCGGTTCCAGGTTTATGCGCAGGGTAGTGCGTGCGATTTTGGAGAGGAAATACGCCGGGTATTGTCCTGAAGATTACATAAAAAAGGTGGTCAGAACCTTCAAAGACGACCCCATTCAATTGAGGGCTTATCGATACGTGAAGCCGGATGCGGCGAGAGGAAGGGTCGACAGTCAATCCATTGAAAAAATAGCCTTGGTTGTCAATGACCGTCATTCCATCCACCATGTGCGTGAAAGGGGTTATGTGGAATCCCCTGTCAGGGTCGGCAGTATCTTAAGAGAATTGCGGAAATCAAGCCTCTTTGTTGAAATTTCTCCTCGATCCTTTCCCAAGCGGCATATACATGCAGTTCATGATGCCCGTTTTGAGGATTATCTGCGAAACGCCTGTGAGGAGACGCCTGAAGGCAAATCCCTGTATCCATATGTTTTTCCGATCCGTAATAAGACTCGTCCCCCAAGAGTGCCGTGGATACTTGCCGGCTATTATTGTATCGACACCTTTACTCCCATCAACCGTAACGCATATCCGGCGGCGCGTCGAGCAGTGGATTGTTCCCTTACGGCTGCTCAGGAGATGCTTGGGGGTCGAAGAATCAGCTATGCACTGGTAAGGCCGCCGGGGCATCATGCGGAACGACAGTCGTTTGGCGGGTTTTGTTATTTCAATAACTGTGCAATAGTCGCCCAGTATCTGAGCGAATATGGAAAGGTGGCTATTCTCGATATAGACTACCATCACGGAAATGGACAGCAGGATATCTTCTATCACAGGCCGGACGTACTGACGATTTCCCTCCACGGCCATCCCAGGTTCGCTTATCCGTATTTTTCCGGTTTTGAGGATGAAAATGGGGAGGGAGAGGGAGAGGGGTTCAATCTTAATATACCCTTGCCCGAATCCCTGGACGGCCATAGATATAGGAGGTCGCTTTACAGGGTTGTAAATAGAATCGAGTCATTTAATCCGGCCTTTCTGGTAGTCGCTCTGGGTTTGGATACCGCTAAGGGTGATCCTACGGGAACGTGGTCACTATCGCCCGGAGATTTTGAGGAAAACGGCCGGATTATAGGGAAATTAGGACTTCCTGTCTTAGTTATACAGGAAGGTGGGTACAGAAACAAGACGTTGGGAAAAAACGTCCTTTATTTCTTTAAAGGCCTGGTATCCGGGAAAAATAGAAGGCAGACTATTTTAGACAAAGAATGCAAAGAAAAGCTCCATGGCGTTAAATTTCGGTATAATATTGTGCCTGAAGACGTGGACAGGATACGAAAACTAGTGGAGATAACCGGATTCTTTACCCCTCCTGAAGTGGAGGTGGCAGGGGAACTGGTTCGTGAGTGTATTTTAAAGGCTAAAAAGAGCGGCTATTGTTTTGTTATGGCTGAGTATGACGGAGGTATGGTCGGATATGCTTGCTACGGTCCGATTGCTTGTACTACATCCAGTTTTGATCTTTACTGGATCGCCGTTCATCCGGATTTTCAGGGAAGGGGAATCGGAAAGAGCCTCTTAGAAGAAACAGAACGGTTGATTATGGAGGCGAAGGGGACCAGAATTTATGTTGAAACCTCCCAGAGAGAGCAGTATGCAAGCACCCGGGCCTTCTATGAAAACAGCGGTTATCACGTGGAATCTGTCCTAGACAGTTTTTATAGACCTGGGGAAGGCAAGGTTACCTACTGTACTTATTTACAGGGATAATCCATAAAAAACTAAGAAACCTTCCATAGAACTATCAATTTTGCCCCCATCTTTTGCAGAAATACCTTGACTGGTCATTGACTATTCTATAAATGGGCTCTATAAGAGATATAGGTCACACGGTTCAACACGAATTAATTCAGGGGGTTGTATCTCTATGAAGGAAAGGACTCTATCGATCATCAAGCCCGACGCTGTTTCAAAAAACCTGATAGGAGAGGTTATTAAAAGGATTGAAACTCAGGATATAAGAATCGTTGCGATGAAAATGATTCTTATGAGTAAAGAACAGGCTCAGGGTTTTTACGCGGTGCATGAGGGAAAACCTTTTTTTGATAGCGTGACGGATTTTATGTCATCAGGACCGTGCGTTGTTATGGTACTGGAGGGGGATGATGTCATAAGCAGATACAGAACCTTAATGGGAGCGACTGATTATAAAGATGCTGCGGAGGGGACCATCAGAAGGGACTTTGCCACGGATATAGAGAAAAACGTGGTTCATGGTTCTGATTCGCCTGAAACGGCAAGTTTTGAAATTAGATACTTTTTCAGTGAGCTTGAGATAGTCGGAGATTGAAATGGTATATTCCTATCTGAACCCGGCACACAAGATGGCCAGGCTCAGAATAGCGAGGGAGCGTTATCTAGTTGAAGAAAGATATGGTAATAGACTGTTCTATTTTTTCTCCTTTTCTTTTTCCATTGCCTTTTTTTCTTCCCTCAACACCTTGATTTCTTCTTTTAGGTTTTCCACTTCGCTCTTCAGTTCACTGGATTCATCCTGAAAACTTTCCGAGGAGGATTTTTCCCTTAACTCCTCGATACCCAGGTATGCAGCCAGAGCACCGCCCAGGATGAACAGTGCCGGCAAAGTAGCCATTAGACCTTTTATAAAAAGGCCAAACCATTTTATAATACCGAGAATTCCCAAGATCAATGCTATTATTCCGCCAACTAATGATACCATAGTAGTTACCTCCTCAAATATAGTTAGACACGGACTGATGCTACTTTAGTTCTTTATAAGACCGATGATCCTGTTATCATAAAGGTAAGCCCTTTTCAAGAGATTAATAGATATTTTAGAAAAGTCAAATATAATTATAATGCCGGAGGGGAAAATCTTCACTAATTTTTTGTTGCAATTTTTTTAAGTTAGCCCTAAGAGATACTGATATTAAAAATTATTGCATTTATGTATAATTTGGGTCATTATGCGCAGTATTTGGATATACGGCTTGAGCAAGGATCACAATCTGATCGGAGAAAATGGAGGGGTTCAATAGTTTAAAAGAAGGATAAACGGCAAATTGGCATTATTATGGAGGAATAGAAAGAATATTGAAGAAAAGGTGGATTTTCTGCCATTTTTTACCATAAAAAGGGCATAATTAGCATTGCTAAATAGCAAAAATAGACTTAAACTAAAAAATTAAATTTTTATAACCACCGCCAGCGTAGCTCAGAAGGCAGAGCAACTGATTTGTAATCAGTGGGTCGGGGGTTCGATTCCCTTCGCTGGCTTCAATATGGATCTTTGAGGAGAGGTTCCCGAGTGGCCAAAGGGAGCAGACTGTAAATCTGCCGGCTCAGCCTTCGGAGGTTCGAATCCTCCCCTCTCCACCATTCATAGAATAATATTTGCTTAATAACTGACTTTCTAAACCTAAGGCTTATTAAAAAGCGGGAATAGCTCAGTTGGCTAGAGCGTCAGCCTTCCAAGCTGAGGGTCGCGGGTTCGAATCCCGTTTCCCGCTCCACGCCCACGTAGCTCAGTAGGTAGAGCACATCCTTGGTAAGGATGAGGTTCACCGGTTCGATCCCGGTCGTGGGCTTCATGTAAAAATGATAGCCCGCTTATCTAATTATAGTCAGATAATTATCCGGTTATAAAAGTTCTTATTTGATAACAGGGGGATAGTGATGTCTAAGAAGAAATTTGAGAGGAAGAAGCCTCATGTAAACG
>CAYQNR010000015.1:0-40916 GCA_964418945.1 uncultured Desulfobacteraceae bacterium | reverse complement strand
AAAGAGAGCCCCATGGGCCGAACATCACCAATCTTGCTATAGTTTTATCATTAAGCGTACTTATTTGCCGGATAATCCATAATTTTAAAGAGATCATTATTCACTCAATTTTTCAAGCTCCTCCCCCACCTTTGACAGATTATCATTGAGTTTATCTATCAAGCTCGATGAAGGATAGGTTTCAATCAAGTGTTTAAGTATATTATATGAGGATAACAGCAATTTCTTTTTGTTTTGATTATTCTCCGTATTTTTTGCCATAAGAAAGATTCTGGCCGCCCTGTCTCTCTCACTGTTTATGAGTTTTTCGATGGCAAACTCTTTAAGCGCTTCTATTTTGGGATCTGTCCCATGCTCATTTTTAAGGATTTCCAACGCATCCCTGAACTTCTCTTTTTCGATAAGTTCTTCCGCCTTTGCAATATTCTCGTTCCTCACCGCTGTGTTATGTTGGTGTATTTCTTCGGCGTGATCCACGGCATTCAAGGCCTTTTCTATAATCTCCGCTTCAGGGCTTTCCTCGACCCTAAGGCGCCTCCTTAGTAGCATAAGTCTTGCTTCTGAAAAGGAATTCTCCATAATAAGTCTCTCGACTTTATTAAGGACGTCCTTGGTAGGTCCCGGATCAGGAAGATTAGACGCTTCCGCTAAAAGGTCTTCAATTACAAACGCTTCCGTGCTTTCCGCCTCATCAGCGGTGATAATTCGCCGTATACTATCAAACAGGGCGTCTCTTTCATTCATATTATCTACAAGCTTTTCGTATACTTTGAGTGCCTCTTCCTCTTCTCCCTTTTTCAGAAGCCAATCTATAATCCCTGCTCTCAGGTGAATCAGATCAGGTTTACCTTCCAGTCGTCTAGCCACGGCTTCACCTGTTTCTATAGCCTCTGTTAACATATTGTTTTCAGCCAAGGAGAGGGCAAAGAGAAGGCCTATGTCAGGAGATAGATAGCCTGCTTCAAAATCTTTTTTATATTGCGAACACTTAGATATAACCTCCTGATAATCCCCGGACAGATAGGAATTCCATATCTCCCGCTCCTTTGATGAGAATTCTTGGATAAACGCTGAGAAGGATCGGTCTTTGCTGCCGATCTTATCCAGGAAGTATTTTTCAGCCAGAGCGGCCGAATGGTTAAAAAGGGTCCGGATCAGTTCTTGATAATCCGTTTCCGACATCTTGTCGTGGGTGGCGGATCTGATCTTCTTATAATCGGATAACAGGTCCTGAATCATTTCCAGATCATGGCCTGATATCTTATTATTCTTTGAAAATTCTTCCAGCATGGCAATCTTATTATCCATTACATCGGCCGGCATAACAGGTACTACAATCACTGGGGCTTTGGGTCCTATGGGCTGTTTTCTTATGATTTCCGTCGCGCAACTGAACAGGAAAGGCATGATTAAAAAAACAATGAACAACCTCTTTATTTCAATTTTCGCCTTCATCATATACTCCTTTGACAGGCTCAAAATCCCTTTTGAATCCTAGAAAGGCGCCCTCTGTTTCAACGTGTGAAAACACTTCCACACTTCCGGAAGAGAGATCCTCTTGGCCCGTGAGCCGCGGAAGTCCCGTAGTTCCAGAGACCTTAACAGGATTCATGCTTTTGTCCACCAGTAAGGGATCTGATTGTAATATAAAGGCCAGATCGGCAAGCCGTAGACCCTCTTTGTATTCCCGGCTGTTCGCAGTCACATTCGCAGTGTCTATCCATAGAGGCAAAGCCCCGGAGGCGCCGGAGATGTTGATATTTTTACCCTTCATGGGGCGATTGTCGTCATACCCCACGTAACTGGCTATAACGTATCCTTGCTCCACATTAAATCGGCCGGTATCTGGATCCAGGCTCGGGATTATACCCACGAAACTGGAATTCCTGAAGAGATTGGCTGTCCCTGTCTTTCCGAAGACAGGGACGGGTATATCTAGAGTATTATTATCAGAATTGACTGACAATTCAACTGCCCCAGCTGCCTTTCTGCCGGTACCTTGCTCGGTTACCATCCGGAGTATCTCCGTTACTGACCCTGATACCCGTTTTGATAAGACCTTTTCCGGCTTGGCCATGTATTCCCATATGGTCTCCCCGTTTCTGTCGGTGATTTGGGTTATGATGGGCGCATTCATGGAGGTTGAGGTTCCCTTGTCCACAGGAAAAAACCGGCCGCTTATTATGGTATTGTAAGTTAGGGCCGCCTCCAAGATACTTATGGAATTAGCCCCAAGGGGGAAAGACAATACCGGATCAAGCTGTGTTGATATACCCATCTCCTTGGCAAGCTGTTTTACATAGAAGAGGTTCACCAGTGTCCTGAAGTCTCTAATCATGTAAAGGGTCTCAAAATCATATCTGTTAATGGCCAATAATTCTTTGTATTTCTCAGTGGTATTCTTCTGGATAAGATCTATTGCCTGCGATGGAAACATATTGTCTATCCATACCTGTTCAGGGGAGAGGTGGGTATTGCTGTCAAATAACCATTCCAGGGTGATCGGTTCCACACCCTCAAGATGGCCTTTGTCAATAGCTTCACAATAGATTATCCTTTCGCCGGAATTATGGTCACCTCTCCTATGGTAGAAATATGTTAAAGTCTTTTTAAGGTCATCGTAACTTAATCTATCAGTTTTGGTTTTGTTTTCCAATGATTGAATTAATTCATTAAACCTTTTCTTCATATTATAATTAAGGTTTCTGACCCCCTTAAAATCAAACCGAGTGATCTCAGAATCATCCTGATTCCTGAGGTCAAGTTCTTCTATATCTATTTCAAAACTGAGGCGAGAGATACTGTCAATGCAGTCTTCATAACCGCTGAAGATCAGGTCTGATTCTATTTCCTTTTTTGCCTGTTCAAAGGCAGCCACCATGAGTGCCTCCTTATTCACCACAACCCCGTGAACATCTCTTATCCTTTTCACATAAGCGCTGTAGGTTTCAGTCTTTTTTCTCGCCAGGCCTAATCTTTCAACAACATCATGAAACTGGCTGATATTAAGGCGGTCGGTAAGGTGATACAGAAGCCATACAGTGGCCAGATTCTCTGATTTGGCTCCTGCCCATATCATGGACACCTTGTCGCTCTTGGGTTCATGATCAGGTCTGGGAATATACAAGGTGTTTTCAAACCTGAAAAGGTCCCGGACATTGTTTAATTGATCCAGGTTGTTCCATCCCAGTTGAAGGGCGGCAGTGTAGACGATGGGCTTGAATATTGATCCTACCTGTCTTTTGGCGTCGGCGGCCCGGTTAAAGTATCTGTCGAAAAAACCACCGACCATAGCCTTTATCATACCGTTTCGGAGCACAATTATTCCTCCTTCCAGCTCCGGGATTTGCCATAGTGCCAACTGCTTTTCCCTGTTCTTTCCCCTGTTTTCTACAAGATGAACCGGGATTAGATCACCTTCATCAAAGTTTCCTATAAAATCGGACAGGTGACTCCTGTCAAAAACAGCCCCGGTACCGAATTCCCATTTCAGCCATGCTTCTCCCATTGGTTTGAGCCCTTCATAACCTATTATCCCTTCTCCTCCATCCCAGGCCACAACCAGGGAAGGGTTATTATGTTTATGGTTAATGGCCGTAATAGTACAAAAGAAGGGAAATCCGGCGTCCGGATCTTTATAAAGGGTTCCCATGCCTTCAATGTATCTTTCCTGAAACTGGTCTTTATTATAACCCGTCAATTGGATATCCAGTATGGGGAGTTCTCTTAGGATGATGTTCAGCGCCCCTTCCTGTATTTCCCTGGATACCGACGTATATATCTTGATACCGGAGGTCGCGATGTTATCTACTCCCTGATTGTATAGTATCTCTTTGAAATATTCTGATTCCAGTTGTTCCCGGATGTAATCGAGAATGACATTAAGCCGGTAGGTCACCTTGCCTTCTCTAAAAGGGACCTCCCTGTCCCTGGCTTCGAGGTATTGCTTTTGGGTAATCAAGTCCAATTCTTTCATGCTCTTCAGGACATAATCTTTTCTTCTTTTTGCCAGCCTCATGGCTTCTTTTTTCTCTTCCTCTGATTTTTTGGTAAAGGGATTATATCTGTCAGGTCCCTTTACCATGCCGGCGATGAAGGCTGATTCAACCAGGTTAAGCTCATCCGCATCCTTATCGAAGAAATATTCTGCGGCTATTGTCAATCCCTTGCCGAAACCGGTCACAAAGAACTGGTTGATATACATCTCCAGTATCTCCTCCTTTGAATATTTTTTCTCCAGGAGAAGTGCCTGCATAAGTTCCTTCAATTTTGACAAATAGGTCCTTTTTTCCCGCCTGAAAATATTCTTGGCGGTTTGCTGGGTAATGGTGCTGCCTCCTTGCACGATACTGCCTGTCTTGCAATTGGCAATGAAAGCACGCAAAATAGCCTTTATATCAAAACCCGGGTGTGAAAAAAAATTTCTATCTTCGGAAGCTATAAGGGCCTTTACATATATCTTGGGAATATCTTGATAACGTATGTATTTGCTGTGGATTTTTTCAAAATAAACCCCGATGGGTGTTATTTGATCATCATAATAAACAGGACTTTCTGAGAATATTATCCTGTCGATAGCCCCTTTTTCTATACGGGTATTTGCCTGAAGTGCTACATAAATATAGAAAAAAACCAGGAATCCCGTGACCATAAGGGCAAGCAGTATAGTGGAGCAAAAAAGTGTCTTAAGTGTCTTTTTCATTATCTTATTCTATGAACTCCTATTAATCTCTGCAAAGGGGGAAACGGATCTGGGGGATGCGGGATAATCCAAAGAATTCGATATAACTCTTAGGAGTGTTATTCATACACTCCTCCGGACCTGTTTAAGATATCATTCTTGAAATGTCCCTGGACTTGGTAAAGGCGTTTCTTATGAGTTCGTCAACCTCCATTGTTAATATTCTTCTTTCCGCCATAACCAAGCGTCCGTTGATAATCGTATGGCTTACATCCGAGCCTCTTGCGGAATAAACGAGATGGGAATACGGATTATATATGGGAACCAGGTGCGGTTTATTTATATCAACAATGATGATGTCTCCCTTCTTGCCTTTTTCTAAGGACCCTGTAATATCGTCTATGCCGAGCGCTTTAGCTCCCTCGATAGTGGCCATCCTTAGAACCGTAACAGCATCCATCACTGTGGTATCCCCGGTATTCAGCTTATGTAGCTTGGCGGCTGTACTCATCTCACCGAATAGATCCAGGTCATTATTTGAAGCCGGTCCGTCGGTTCCGAGTCCCACGGTAATACCCCTGGAAAGCATTTCAGGCACCGGTGCTATGCCTGATGCCAGCTTCATATTGCTCTCGGGATTATGTATGATTTTGACCCCTTTTTCAGCCAGTATTCTAATATCATCCCCATCTAACTGCACACAATGAGCGGCAATGAGATGGGACCCCAAGATATCAAGGGAAAGCAGGTGTTGCACAGGGCTTTTCCCGTATTTCTCTTGTATCTGAATTGATTCGCTTTCTGTTTCCGCCAAATGGGTAATCAACGGCACCTGGTATTCTAGCGCCAGATTATTGGCTACCTGGAGGAGATCGGGGCTACATGTAAACAGGGCATGGGGTTCGACGGCAACAGAGACTAAGGGATCGTTCTGCCATCTTTCTATAAGGTTTTCAGTATACCTGATACCGTTGGCCACAGGACCGTAATTGGGGGAATCGAAATCATAAAGCACCTCGCCCACAACACACCTCATACCCGCTACCTTGGCAGCCCGGGCCGTTTCTGCTTCAAAGATGTACATGTCTGAAAAAGTAGTTGTACCTGACATAATCATCTCGGCGCATGCTAGGAGGCTCCCTGCATAAACAAAATCGGCGTTGGTTTTACTTTCCAATGGGAAGATATAGTTGTTAAGCCACTCCATTAAAGGAAGATCATCCGCAATTCCACGGTAAAGGGTCATTGCCGCATGTGTATGGCCGTTTATCAAGCCGGGTAGAATAATTCCTCCATTTGCGTTTATGACCTTTTTGGCGTGGAATCCCTTTTTATCTCCTTTGCCTATATAGGCAATTGTGTCGGCGGTTATACCAAGAAGACCCTTTTCAAATATAGAATTCTGCGGATTCATAGTTAATATGGTGCCGTTTCTAATTAATAGGTCGAAAGAGGGCATAAGAACTCCTTATTCATGCAAATCTGCGATTATGGACTCCCACAGCTGGGAAAGGGTAGGGCCGGCAAGACTAGCATTGGCAATAACCTCCTCGATGGAGACCTTCTTTATTCTTTCCGGAAGATTAATGTTTGTAATTGCCACAATGACCATAATCTTTAAACCACAGTGGGCACCCGCTATGACCTCGGATACCGTGGACATCCCTACCGCGTCAGCACCTATCATCCTTAAGAATGTTGTTTCAGCGCCTGTTTCAAGGCTAGGTCCGGTAATCCCCACGTATACTCCGTGATTAAGGATTATCTTTTTATGCTGTGCCTTTGCCTTCGCAATATCTATGAGGTCGGGGTCATAAGCCCTGGACATGTCCGGGAAGCGGGGGCCGAAGGCTTCCATATTCGGACCTATTAGTGGGTTTGTGCCTGTTAGATTGATATGGTCGGTAACGACCATGAGGCTACCGGGCTTGAACACGGGGTTGAGACCTCCTGCTGCGCTGGATATGAATAGATACTTTATGCCGAGTCTTGCCATCAACCTGATCGGGAATGTGATTTCATATGGCGTATATCCCTCATACAGATGAAAGCGTCCTTCCATGGCCATTACTGTTTTATCGGAAATCTTACCCAAAGCAAGAGTCCCTTTGTGTCCTTGAACCGTGGATGTTGGAAAATTCGGTATTTCTTTGTATAAAATACGAAGATCAACCTTCATGTTCTCCGTCAGGCGCCCCAGCCCCGTTCCGGTAATCATTCCGATTTGCGGTGAAAACGAGAATCTTGAAGCCAGGAAATCCGCTGCCTCATTAATTTCCGTTAACATAAACACCACCTAGCCCTGTGTATAAATTTATGTGGTTCACTCAGGATCTTATTAGGTTCATCCGGTTAATGCCCACCCGCCTGCCTCGTTTGGTTTTTTTGCGGGGGGTCATAGCACATAAACAAGTTCGCCGCTTAAGAGAGAACCTCATGGCCCATATAGCGCAAAATATTCAGATATCACTAATTAGCTTACCCATTAACCGGATGAACCTCTAATTATTTGTGATAGTAATATAGTAATAATTTTCAGTTATTCTTCCAATGGAACCCTTGAATCCTGATCATCAATCAACCCGTCCTCCGTAGCACTGCGGAGGGTGGACTAATTTGGAGATGATCCTAATCTTCTAATCTGGAAATATGTCAATTTCTATATAATGTCAATATCTTAAAGGTAAAATAAGCCAGAGATCGCACAAAATGTCTGTCGGGGTTGACAAATGCAAAAAAATGTGTATAATTATAGGTCAAAATTGGATTAAAGGAGGCTTAAAGTGGATTCAGATTCACTCATAAAAACTTCCGCTAGTTCTGTTGCCAGCGGAATTTTTTCTATGGTAATCATACTGTTCTTAATTGGTTTCCCCAGGCAGAGGATTCACGATTATAGGGATCTCGTAATCAAAGGTCCCCAACCTTATGTAAAGAGTGTAACCCGTATAATTTCACAAAACATACCTTCTAACTTCAAGCCGAATAAGAAAGAAAAGATTTTTCATGCTATCATCCTGGAGGCGGCAAGAGATCATAGCGTTGATCCGGCCCTGATAAAGGCCATAGTCATGGCAGAGTCAGGTTACGACCCCATGGCTGTATCCAAAAAGGGCGCCAAAGGTTTAATGCAGATTATGCCGGCTACTGCCAATGAACTTGGCGTGGAGGACCTGTTCAATCCTGTCCATAATGTGAACGCTGGTGTAAGGTATTTTAAAGGATTATTAAACCAGTTTGAAGGGAATATTCAACTGGCCCTTGCCGCCTACAACGTAGGCAGTAGAAAGGTCAGGGAATACCAAGGTATACCACCTTATAAGGCCACAATAGCTTATATTAACAAGGTATTTGAATACTATCAATATTACCAGGGCAGCATGATTTAGATACTTCGGTTTGAACATTAACAAAACTCCAAGACCACCAACATGCCACAATCGGGGTAATCCCCCCTTATCCAAGAGCCGCCCCGGCCTCATGCAAAATGAAGACATTCAGGCCGGGCCGTCCTACCAATCTTATAGAATACACCCTTTTATCCTTGACCTGTCTGCCCCGGCCTAATATATAGGTGGGAGCATACATGTCCGCTGAATCTATTGAAATACCACAATAGCGTAAGGAAAAGGTTTCTTAGTATTATGGCCTTTTTAATTAATGATCTCCTGATCCCGGAGGCGTTTCCTGAGAAGACCAAAGAGGTTTCTCTTGTTCAGACTCATATCTCTTGGGTCCTTTTGACGGATGATTTTGCGTATAAAATCAAGAAGAGTGTTAATCTGGGATTCCTGGATTTTTCCACACTTTTAAAGCGAAAGTATTACTGCGACCAAGAGATCAACCTCAACAAGAGACTCTCAAGAGATATATACATAGGGGTCTTACCGGTGTTCTTTGACGGCAGGCGCCATAAGATAGGCGAAGGCTCAGGAGATGTAGTGGAATACACAGTTAAAATGAAAAGGATCCCTGACAGTTCCCTTATGCTGTCCATGTTTGAAACCGGCCGGCTTCAACAGGAGCACCTTAGGAGGCTGGCCGCGCTGCTAGCCGCATTTCATTCCACAGCTCAACGCTCGGTCGATATCGACAATTTTGGCACTCCAGATGCGTTTAAAATAAACACTGATGAGAATTTTTTTCAGACCGAATCTTACATCGGGAGAACTATTAAGAGGGAAGAGTTTGAATCCATCAAAGATTGGACGAACAATTTTTATATGGAAAACAGGAAACTCTTTTTTGATCGGATTTCAGGATGCAAGATAAGGGATTGCCATGGGGACCTCCATATGGAACATATATGCCTAACCGATCCAGTTTCTGTTTTCGACTGTATTGAATTCAACGAACGCTTTAGGTATACTGACATATTGGCTGATATCGCCTTTATTCTAATGGATCTGGAATACAGGGGAGGAAAGGGTTTTGCCCGTATTTTGTGGGATTATTATAACGAACTGACGGGCGATGATAATCCGGATTCACTATTGACTTTTTATAAAGTCTATCGTGCCTACGTGAGGGGAAAGGTGAACAGCTTCCGGATTGATGACGGGCAAATGTCCTCAGAAGAAAAGGAGGAAGCTATTCACATTGCTAGAAAATACTTCCAACTTGCCCTGAATTATGTCTTATAAAGGAAGGCACAAGTCCGAGGTGTAGACATTGTAAAGGAGTACCGACTAAATGAGAGCCCCGTTTACTGATTTCATGAAGAGGGAATTGAAACCCGAGACAGTATTGATAGCCTGCGGACTACCTGCTTCCTACAAGACTGAAACCACCGAAGTTATTGCTCAACTAAAGGGGTACATAATGTTGAGGACGGATATGATAAGACTTGAGGTTTTAAGAAGTGAGGATATATTCGATGAAAAAGTGGCCTCTGATATGAAAAAGAGGACACGTGTCTATGATGAAATGTTTCGGATGGCCGATGAGCTTGTTGGTAAGGGTAAAGGGGTTATACTTGATGCGACTTTTATTTCTCAGCCCCTTAGAAGACGCGCGGCTGCCGTGGCAGCGAAACATAAAAAGGTTTTGGTAATACAGCAGACTCAATGCCCGCAGGAGGTTTCAATAGAAAGGATTTTGAAGAGAACCAGGGAAGATTACGAATCAAATGCCCTCACAGAACAGGCTTATATCAATAATAAGAATCGATTTGAGGATATCGACCTAGAGGATCTGAAAGGACGATACCCTGATTTGAGTATTGTGCATCTCCTTGTAGATACTACCTCTGACATGGAGAATGAGTGGTATGTAATCAACAGAATAACCAGGTAGAATCAATCCTTTGAGAAAGGAATTACCATATGTCGGGTATTTTAGCCGGTATCCTGTATAAGCATAAATTCGAGCCCGCCAGGGTGGAAGCGGAAAGACTAAAGAAATGGCTTGAGGATAAGGGTATTTCAGTGTTTATGGAGGAGATTTATCCAAAGGAAAAAACGAACGGATGCTATGAGGACTTCTCATGCCCGGACGAACTCAAATGGGCTGTTGTACTTGGAGGAGATGGAACCTTGCTGGCAGCCTCGCGTAAGGTAGGCAGACACGGCGTGCCTATCCTTGGTGTTAACCTGGGAGGTCTGGGTTTTCTGACCAGTATAACCCTTGATAAACTATATCCTTCCATTGAAATGGTACTTTCAGGCGGTTTAGAACTGGAAGAGAGGTTGATGCTTGAGACAAGGGTGTTGAGGGATGAAGAAGAGATCTGCCGTTTCCAGACCCTAAACGACGTAGTTATCAATAAAGGCCCTCTTGCCCGTATTATTGACTTGGATATCTTTATAAATGAAGAATTCTTAACCACCTTTCGTTCCGACGGCCTTATAATATCAACACCTACGGGATCAACAGGTTATAATCTGGCTGCCGGAGGGCCCGTACTATACCCCACACTGTCCGATTTTATCATGACCCCTATCTGCCCCTTCACCTTGACCAACAGACCCATAATCCTTCCTGATTCAGAAACTGTATTGATCATGATGGGCGAGAAAAGCGAAGAAAGGGTGAGCCTCACCTTTGACGGCCAAGTGGGCTTCGATCTTGTACCTGGTGATAAGATATTGATATATAAATCCGAGTCCAAAATAAGACTATTTAAATCTCCGGATCAGAGCTATTTCGAGATACTTCGTACAAAGATGATGTGGGGTGTTGCTGCCTATAAGCAAAATGGAGAGCATTAAACATTATTTTCAGGTTGAACCCCGGGAAATCAGTTATATCAGATGGATTATAGAATCTTATGACGGGATCGCTATGCTGCGCACCGTTGATCCGTGCAAAGGGATTATTGAGTTACGGATATCACCGGGATGTGAGGGCCTGGTTGTCCACCTTATGAATTCAATCAGAGATGTGGAGGGGATTAAGTTAATACCAAATTAATGGTCTTATGGTAAGTATTCGGGGAGGAGAGGTTATATAATCGAGTTGAGAGGTCGCTATTACATAGCCACCATGGGATGCCAGATGAATGAATATGACTCGGATTTAGTAGGTCGTTTTCTGGTAAATTCAGGGCTTGCTCCGGCGGATAATCATGGGAATGCTGATTTCATTATTATAAACACCTGTACGGTCAGGGCCAAGGCCCAACAGAAGGCATTCAGCATCCTGGGTCGTATGGCAGCCCTTAAAAAAAAGAGAAGACCTGACTTGATATTAGGCATTATGGGGTGTGTGGCCCAGCAGGAAGGGCCGGACCTTATAAACAGATTCCCAGAACTAGATTTTGTACTGGGGACAAGAGAAATTGGAAGGTTCCCTGAAATCCTGGATCGCGTAATGAACGGTCACGAGAAGGTTGTGGCGGTTGACCTTTCACAAATCAAATCCTTCCCTGATATGAATCATAATTATTACCAGGGAAGGGTTAAGGGCTACTTATCCATAATGGAGGGTTGCAACAACTTTTGCAGTTTCTGTATTGTGCCTTTTGTTCGGGGCAGGGAGGTTAGCCGTACTTCCCGAGACATAATTCGCGAGGCAGAATGTCTTATCTCTCAGGGGATTAAGGAAATCACACTGCTTGGTCAAAATGTCAATTCTTATCTATCACGGGAAGAAAAGGATGTAGGCTTTCCCATGTTGCTCAAGATGCTTAACGGCCTGGACGGATTAACACGAATTCGCTTCACCACGTCGCATCCTAAGGATCTTTCAGACCAACTTATAAGGTGTTTTGAAGAGTTGGATAAGCTTTGTCCACATATACATCTGCCCTTACAGTCCGGTTCCAATAAGATCCTAAGTCGGATGAACAGGCGTTATACCAGGGAAGAATACCTGGAACTGGTGAGAAAACTAAGGGATATGGGGCTGGATCTTTCCATTACCAGCGATATAATTGTAGGATTTCCCGGAGAGACAGACGAAGACTTTAAAATGACGCTGGAACTAATAAAGAGAATAGAATTTGATGGAATATATTCATTCAAATACTCTGACAGAAAAGGTACTTTGGCTGAAAAGATGAATGGAAAGGTAAGTGAAGATGAAA
Source organism: uncultured Desulfobacteraceae bacterium (assembly GCA_964418945.1). GTDB lineage: Bacteria > Desulfobacterota > DSM-4660 > Desulfatiglandales > HGW-15 > CAYUYB01. The sequence continues at coordinate 28,710 of CAYQNR010000015.1, read as the reverse complement.
AGGCGGCTAGATTGTTAAAACTTCAGGGAATACAGCATGCCATAACACTCAAAAGGAATAATAACTACCTTGGTCGATTACAGGATGTCCTGGTGGAAGGGGAAAGCAAGAAAGGTGGACAGCTCACCGGAAGGACAGGATCTAATAAAATTGTTAATTTTGATTGTAATTCGAGCAATTTAGGTCATATTGTTAAAGTATTAATTAAAGGCGTATCCAGCAATTCTTTACAGGGTCTTTTGGTTAATCGCCAATAATCTGCCATTAAATCAGGTATGGGTAAAGTAATTATGATAAATATAAACTATTTTGAAGAACTTATACTTATTGTTGATGATGATATCAATCTTTGTAAAACACTTGAAAAATTGATTGGTGTCATAGGCATTCCTGTTGAATCCTGCTCCAATACCTCCAGGGCCCTCCAGATTATTGAAGAGAAGCATGTCACCATTGTTTTAACCGATATGAAGATGCCTGACATAGATGGGATTGATTTTGTAAAAATAATTAATGAAAGGTTTGATGTAACTATTATTGCTATGACCGGTTTTCCTGATGGTTACACCTATGTAGACGTAATCAACGCTGGTGCCAGTGACTTTATTAAAAAGCCTTTCGGTATCCAGGAACTGGAGGCAAAAATAAGAAGAATCATAACAGAGCGTAACCTGCGAAAGGAGCTTAACACACTGTCCATTACTGACTCTCTGACTGAACTTTATAATCAAAGACATTTCTACAAACGGCTCAATGAAGAAATAGTAAGGGCTGAAAGGCAAGGACGACCGATTTCACTAATACTGCTGGATATTGACGATTTTAAGAAATACAATGACAAATACGGACATCTGGCAGGCGATGAGGTTTTGAGAAGAGCCGGTGAGATTATAAGAAGCTGTATCAGGGAAAAAGTGGATTCAGGTTATAGGTACGGAGGCGATGAATTCGCCATTATCCTTATCGAAGCTGATCTTGATATTGCCAGGGAGATAGGGCAAAGGATTGAAAGGGCCTTTGAAAAGGATGGAAAGGTAACGGTTTCCATTGGCTATGCCAGGTTAAAAGAGGGAATGGGAGTTGAGGATATTGTGTCAAAAGCGGACGTGGAGCTTTTTCAAAGAAAAAAGGAATTAAAAAATGGATAATAGGATGCTTCCGATAATATATATTATGTAAACTTATTATCATATCTCTATATACCACATAAACCCCCTCCCTATTTTCCCTGTATGACTATTTCAAATATATATTGACATGCCCTACCTAAATGTGTAGTTTTACTACTTATCCACGTGGAGGTTATTTATTAATGGGAAATGTTGTTAAAAAAAGACGAAAGAAGATCAGGAAGCATAAATATAGAAAACAAATCAAAAAGATGAGACATAAAAACAAATAGATGTTTACTTATATCCTATCATTCCTAAAAAAGTAAAGGCAGTTACCTTAATATCCAACTGCCTTTACTTATCACTTGAAGCCTATGGTTTTATATTCTCATACGGATTCTACACCTTCCACCTCCGGTACATTCTGCTTAAGGATTTTCTCTATTCCCATCTTAAGGGTCATTTGGGACATTGGACATCCTGCACAGGCCCCCTGCAGTTTAACCATGACTATACCCTTTTCATTGATATCTACCAATTGGACATCACCCCCATCCGCCTGAAGGGCCGGTCTGATCTTATCTAAGGCTGCCTCCACTTTTTCTTTTAACATTGCATACCTCCATAATTATGTCCTATTATCTAATATAAAACATCATTTCACAAAATCAAATATTACTCTTTTTTAACTATCTCCAAAGAATTTCCTTACCCTGTTATCTAAAAATGTGGAAAGACCTTTTGATTCCTTTGGAGACCAGCCCAGACTTTCCTTCCACACCTCATCACTCTCCATGCAAAGATAAAGACCTGTTTTTCCTGTCCATTTTTCTATTTCTTCCCCTAAGAATGAATAGATCTCCACGCGTAACGGCTTGAAATAACGCATCTTTCCGTCCAGTCCCTGGACAAATTCTCCGTCCAGAATATCTGTGGCAGGATGCCGGCTTCTTATGATAGATTTAAGGTACGGCATGTATCTCAAACCTCCCAGGCTTATCCAGATTATCTTCCCTGGGTCTATGTATTTGTCCATCATTTCGATTGCCCTCTTATATCCGTCCCTCCAGTTGGCATGGCGGATGATGGGGTCGAAATGAAAACCCAGGACATAACCCTCCTCCTGGCATTTCTTGGCGGCCCGGAGTCTTTTTTCTATTGACGGCGCGCCGTGCTCTTCTCGAGATGCTATATAAGGACTGTTCAGGGACCATGAGACAACAATCCTGTCCCTGTATGGGGAAGACAATAGATCCCCTATGAGGTCTGTTTTTGTCTTCAATTCCAGTATGGCATTTGGCCTGCCCATAAAGAATCGGCAAAGGGTCCGGTTCCATCCGGTGATATGGTCAAGGGCGAGGCTGTCGGTAAATTCGCCTGTTCCTACCCTAAATATTCTTTCAGGCTGACTATCGATTATCCCTCCGATTCTCTTCAGTTCCTCTTTAAGATTAACGAAAACCCTCAGGCATGGCTTATTAAAATAGGCCTGCAGGATGCAATAACTGCAATCAAGCGGACAATTGGTTCCTATATTAAGGATTTGGTAGCCGCAGCAGATATATCGTTGTGTCCCTGGGCAAGGCTTCAGGAATTCACCTCTAAAACGGACAAGTCGGAGGGTTTCCTTTTTCATATCCATGAATCCGCCCTGTTCCTCGTAATCTCCAGGGTTGACTCTCACAACAGGTGAGTTACCCAGCCTTTTCAATATGTTTAGAGTTTCCTTATGGTTGGAGGCATCCTCTTCGACGATTATCTTTTCAGGGATAAATCTCATGAATCGTCTTTCCACGGATCATCTATCTTTTTTAAATCCTCTATTTGCGCCAAGGCATCAATCTTTCTTTTCAGTTCCGCTCCGTTATCAAAAATAACCTCAAGCCTGTAATTATTATCTTCGAAAAAAGGAGAATGACTTATGTTCACGCCATCAGGAAGCCCCAGCTGTCTGATCTGTTTCGTGAATCTTTTTTCACAACTACACAGAAAAGGAAAGCGCCAGGACCTGAGAAGTTCCAGCATCTTTTTGGCTTTTTGGGGGATATTTAACTTATTTTCATTTAATAATGCTAAAAACCTACCATCTTTCATAATTTCAGCGATAGGTTTACCTTCTTTAATAGAAATATCGGTTATATAATCAATATATTTTAATTGTTGGTTGAAGTTAAGCCTCAGGTCCCTTATCCATTCTAAGACAGCAAGGCGAGATGGATTGTCCAGCTCCATTATGAGTCCCAAGGAATTAATGGAAAGAGACCCGTTGGCAACGGATCGCCTTGTATCTTGATCTAGTTCCTCAATCCTTATCAATATATCAAGATATTTCGGGTTATTAATGCCCACAACTTTCATATAATGTTTTTCAATATCTTTCTTCGACATATATTGCATAAGGCCCCTTAAAACCATCCCCTTTTCCACATCGTTGAAGTTCCTGATAGTGATATTGTCAAGTATGTTGAAAAGGAGCCTTTCAAGGCCAGAAAGCCCGGAATCGGATAAGTCCATACAAGGTGCGTCTTTATAGTTTAATGCCTTTAAGGCCCTTATGCGCCGATAACCTGCCACAATATCAAAGCGCCCTTCCCTATTCTTTGTAACAAAGGGACTGTTGATTAAACCAATCGTTTTTATGGAATTGATGAGGGGGTTGATATCAAACCCGAAACTCATGCAATTAGGCCCGGGGGTTTCCTCAATCTCTCCTAGATCGACCAAGAGGGGAATCGCTGATATCTTCTTTGTATCCAAGGTGTGCATTCTTCTATTGGATTATTTCGGGTATAACCATCCAGGAAATTGTCCAAGGTTGTTCATACTCTTTTATGAGACATAGTACGCCTCCTTGTTTAAAGGAGACAATGTTTATGGCTTCAGAGCCTGCTATCAAGAAGGATGCAAGCTTTGCCAGATGGGGCAGATGCCCTACTACCATTAGGTCTTCGTCGTATCCTTTAATCTGTTGAGAAAACTCCCTGACGTCATCCAAAGGCGAAAGCTTTTCATGTTGAATAGGTTCTCTACCAGGAGTCAATCTGGAACATATTATCTCGGCGGTCTGCCTAGCCCTTGTCTTTCCGCTATGAAGGACTCTGTCAACCTTTATACCGAATCTCTCAAGAAAAACGCCAACATTGCTGACGTCTTCAATCCCTTGAGAGGATAAAGGCCTTTCAGAATTCTCTTCCTTTGAAACAGGATTGCCATGTTGCATCAGATAAAGTTTCATATCCTCCCCCAATTAGATCTGTTTTATTCGGTTAATGAGTAGGTAAAGAAGTAAAAACCTTATTATAAGTACCTTAAATGGCCTATGGGCCATATAGCACAATATATCATTACGTGAGGTCACGGCTGTTTCTTTTCAAGACGACATCTCAGAAAGGATTCCACCCAAAGCCTGCAGTGGTCTTATTTTCAAGGGTTTGCTCCACCAGAACCCCTGGCAGAATATACCGGTGGAACCAGGAAAAGGTTTGCCAAACCCTTGAAAATAAAACCATGTCCACTGAATGGCATAGATGTCGTCTTGAAAAGAACCAGCTGTGACCGGATATTCAAGCTTTTTTTCAATCCCGCACAAGAATTCTCCAAATAATTATTAAACAGGAAAAACCTCTTATGGTCAACGAAATTAAATGAAGATTCACGCAAGGCCCAAACCCGATTATATAAGGCAAATATGAATCAAGACTATGATAATGCTTGACTCAAGGTTTTTGTATTTGACAAAGATATTGTTTTTTTTTATCTATGCCCATTAACTTTATTCCTAGAAGGGAAGGATCATGAAGAACCTTTTTACCCCTTTCTCTATCAAGAATTGTCAACTGAAAAACAGGATAGTAATGCCCGGTTTGGCCTCATTTCTGATAGAGGAAGACGGCTCCTATTCCGACAAAACCATAGAACATTACCGACTCAGGGCCGCCGGAGGACCTTCCATGATTATTATGGAGGCCCATGGCGTTGCACCTGAAGGAATAGTATCCAAACATCAGGCTAGAATCTATGACGACAGATTCATCGAAGATCTAACCAGGGTTGCCTCAGTCATAAAAGCAGAAGGTGCTGTCCCGGCTATTCAGATTCACCATGCGGGAAGACAGGTCCCGGCCAGAGTTATCAATAGAAAACCCTTTGCTCCCTCCTCTCTTCCATGTCCGGCAATCAAAGGCGATGTAGAACCGCTTACTGTGGAAGCTATCAACAAAATAGTAAGCCAGTTCGGAGATGCGGCTGAGCGGGCCGTTCAGGCAGGCTTTGAGCTTATCGAGATTCACGGGGCCCACGGCTATCTGATTAACCAGTTTTTATCCGGGTTCTCTAATGTCAGAAAAGATGAATACGGTAAAGATACAGAGGGTAGGTCGAGATTTGCAAGAGAGGTAATCAGAGAAGTAAGGAAAAGGATCGGAAGGGAGTTTCCTATCTCTTTCAAAATCAGCGCCCAGGAGTTTGTACCAGGGGGACTTACCACAGAAGAAAGTATTGAAGTTCTTAAATTTCTTGTGCCTGAAGGTTTAGATATCATACAAGTTTCCGCTGGGAACGATGCCACTCCGGAATGGATATGCCAGCCGATGTTTATGAAAAAGGCGTGTCTGGTTGATTCGGCCGAAAAGATCAAGGCTGCGCTGGACATACCTGTCATGGTGGTAGGAAGGATTAATGATCCCCTTGTTGCAGATGAGATCATTACCGAGGGGAAGGCTGACCTAGTATGTATGGGAAGAGGTCTCCTGGCGGACCCGGAGTTACCCAATAAGGCAAAGGAAGGGCGGCTGGAGGATATAAGAATCTGTATTGCTTGTAATACATGTATGCAGTCAATCTTTCGTAAAGGAAGAATAGAATGCCTGGTAAATCCCGTCCTGGGAAGAGAGAAGGAGATGGAGATCCATCCGGCAAAGACCTTGAAAAAGGTTATGGTTATCGGCGGAGGTCCTGCCGGATTAAGTGTTGCCCGTATTGCGGCAAAGAGAGGGCATAATGTCTCCCTTTATGAAAAACAGAGTATTCTAGGCGGGCAGCTTGTCCTTGGGAGCTTGTCCTTTTACAAAAAAGAGATGCTTAATCTTATAAATTTTTTGAAAAAACAGATCGATAAATATAATGTAACATGTCATATGAACACCGAAGTAACCGTTGATATAATAAAGAAGAACAGGCCTGATGTTGTTGTCATGGCTACGGGATCAGTGCCTATCAAGCCTCCTGTTGAGGGAATAGATCTTCCACTGGTTGTAACGGTTCCCGAGTTCTTTAACGGAATGAAGCAGGTGATACTAAAGGTTATCGTTATAGGAGGCGGACCTACCGGCTGTGAAATCGCCCTTGATCTTTCCGAAAGGGGCCCTTCCGTAACCCTCGTGGAGCAACTTTCGCAGATAGGTATACAAATAGAAGCCATGACAAGAAAGATCCTCCTTCAAAAACTGAAGAAGAATAACGTACAGATCTTGACCGAACATCGACTTTCAAAGGTCTCGGAGTCCGGGGTATTTCTGAAAGATAAATCCGGCAATGAGCTGTTTCTTGAAGCAGATAGTGTTATTATAGCGGTGGGCAATAAACCCGAGAACACTCTCCTTGATAAGCTAAAGCAGGTTGGCTTGGAAGTATATCAGATCGGAGATTGTGTTGACGTAAGAAGCGCGAAAGAGGCTATATACGAAGGTGCCGTCATAGGGAGAACCATCTAGCTTCACTTAAAATCTATTTTCTCTACTTTTTAGATCTTTTGCTCCTTATCTCTTTTTTAATATCGTTTCCATATTGCTCAAGATAATTATCAAGATCCTGTTGCCAGTCTTGCATTACGTTAAGACCCAATTTCTTCAAGAGCCTGTTTTCCAGTATACAATTTGCCGGCCTCTTTGCCGCTTGAGGGTACTTGTCCATGTTTATAGGTTTGATTGTGGCCTGGACTTTTAATTTTTTAAGTATATGCTTGGCGTACTCAAAGCGGCTACAATAACCTTCGGAGGTTGCATGAAGAGTGCCTTTTACGTCGGACTCCAAGAGTTTTTTTATTTGAAGAGCAAGGCGGTACGTCCATGTGGGAGAGCCTACTTGATCATCTATAACCTTTAATTGCCTTGAAGATGTCTTTGTTTTCAAGGCATTTGTAAGAATAGAATAAATAAAATTATCACCGTTTCTTCCATACAGCCAGCCCGTACGGACAATGATGTAGTTTGGTGCGTTCTCTTTAACCGCGACTTCACTTTCAACTTTACTCCTGCCATAAGCCGATACAGGGTCGACCGTATCATCTTCGAAGTATGGTTGAGGAAGTCCTTTCTGACCACTAAAAACGTAATCGCTTGAGATGTGAATCATTCTGCAATTAAACCTGGCGGACCCCTGGGCGAGGTTACGAGGGCCTTCTACATTAATTTTTCTTACCAAAAACCCTTCTGTTTCACAGGCATTTACATCAGTGAATCCCGCACAGTTAATAATAACATCAGGCAATATCTTCTGAAGATTATCAATCACCACATCCCAGCTTATAATATCAAGTTCTTTTTTACCTGGATCAATAACTTCATGTTCTTCACTGAGCACCAGTTTACAATCATTTCCAAGCATCCCAGTGCCGCCCAAAAGGAGTATTTTCATTTCGGACAATCTCCCTCAATATCTTTAGCTCAATATATATTAATATAGTAACGGATAAAAAAATACCAGCAAAATCTTAGCGACGCCGGGTGTCTGCGGTGAACATGGGAGACCCTACCTGCCTATCTTAAGATGCTGGAAGGGCTGCTGATCTAATTTTGACGGGTCTATAAATCATAAAAAATCCCTGTCACCCGTGCACATGACAGGGATTTTCTCTTTCATTAAATAATGCTGATTTAGCCTTAGCCCCTTCCTATTCGGATCTTGCCCTTTCCAGGTCTTCAACTACAGCAAGTGCTTCTTTAGCCTGAACCTTGTATTTACTGAAATTCTGTGCCATGGTGAATGCTTCTTTCATTTTTTTCCAGTCCTCCATATCCCATGCTGCAAAACCCTTGAGGATATGTGCGTAACCATTATCCGGGTCAACCGCTAGGCATTCGTCAAGAGCTTTGATAGCTTCTTTATTCCTTCGAGCGTCATAAAGGATTCTAGCCTTCTCAAATAAAAGATCTTTTGAGGAATTCTTTGATATTACACTGTCAAGGAAGGACACGGCCTTATCAACACGGAATGTATCCGCATATGCCTGAGCGATTCTTATATAATCTTCCTCTGTTGCAGCATTCTCTTCCATTAAAGTCTCAAGGCTTTTTGCAGTCCTGAGAGGTACCCTCAGATAGGTATAGAGATCAAGCAAATTCGTCCATTGGTTACGTTCTTCAGGTGGTTCGATTGTATAACCGATTTCAAGTGCGCTGGCAGCACCTCTATAATTGGACTCTTCAAGACGGATACCTGCAAGAAATTGCCAGTATTTCCTCATTAAAGGGAAAACATCAAGGGCCTTTAAAATATACTCCTCAGCCTTATCATTATTGCCTTCTTCCATGTATATGGAGATTATGGTTTCGAACCAGCTGGATTCAGGCTTTTCCGATAAATCGATCATCTTGTCAAAAACACGTACTGCTTCCTCCAATTCTTCAGCCGTATAATAACATACTGCGGCTTGGTATAGTATTTCCAAATCCTTTTCTACCTTGACATCGTAGAGTTCTTCAAACAATTGAGCCGACTTTATATATTCTTCCAATTCGTATGATACTGCGGCGTAATTGTATAGTATCTCTTCACTTTTAGGATAGGCGGAATATCCTTCTGCATAAACCTTTTGTGCCTCTTCATAGTTCCCGTCAAGGTACCAACACGTAGCCAGTATCTGATAGAGGACTACGGGTACTTCTTCCGGCTCCGTGGCCAGATATTCCAGAAGAGGGGTCCTCGCCTTGGCATACTCATTATTCGAGTAAAATTCCTGAGCCTCGACCAGAGCTACTTGTGCTTCCCTGGTAAAATCCCTTGTCTCACCCCCCTCCTCTTTTTCCTGTGCGTAACCATAAGAAGAGGTACACACGAGGCTACACGTAATAAACATAAGGACAAACAGACTTTTAAGCATTTTTAATGAATGTCTTTTCGGCATTGATGATGTCTTCTCTTATCTGATTTCAAACACGAGTGGCAATTTTGCGATACAGTCTACCGGTTCCCCATCTTTTACGGCCGCCTTGAATTTGTATCTAACCACTGCATCTAAAGCCGCTTCCTCAAAAATACCAGCAACATCAGGGGGCTCCACTTCTGTGACCTCCGGCTCTAACACATCTCCTTCCGCATTCACCACGAATCTGACAACTACTCTTCCCTCAAGGCCCTTACGTTGCGCCACAAACGGGTATCGTGGAGGAACAGGCCTTAATACCCGTGGAGGTTGATCAACCTCGGTCAATCTAAAGGCTGTCGCAAAAGCGGAATCCGAGATATTAAAATCTTTCCGGCTAATGCTCGAAATCTCTATACCTCCAGCAAGGTTTAGGCTTGAAGAAAGGCTGACTCTAGGTAAATCGATTCTCGGCCTTGCTGTTACCGCCTTCTTCTTTTGTGATTCGACTTTTCTAGCCTCTCTTTTCTCGATCTTCTTATCCCTGTCAGGCTCAGGAGGCTTGGGTGGTTTTCGTGAGCTGATCATAACCGTACTAACCCTTTTTTCCCTGCTAAACTTGCTCTGTATCTGTGTCAGGAGGGGCAAGGCCAAAAAAAGCATCGTGGTGACAATTATCGCACTAAAGATCCCTACCGGAACCATAAAAAACGTGCTTTTGGGGGATGTTTCCATGGGAATTATTCCTTTGTGGCGGCAACCACTACGTTCGTAATGCCGGCTTCTCTTACTTTATCAAGGACCTCAATAGAAGTCCCGAATCTGCTATCCGTATCCGCTGTAATAACAACATTACCACGAGGATTTTCATGTAAGAATCGCTCCATCACCGAACGAACCGACCGAATATCGATCAGTTGGTTTTCAATGTATATTTCTCCGTCCTTTGTTACCGCCACAATCATGTTGGTCTTTTCCTGGGCTTCCGCGGTTGAAGCGATAGGGCGTTTCACCTCTACTCCCGCCTCCTTGACAAAGCTGGTTGTAACGAGAAAAAAGATCAGCAGGATAAATACCATATCGATTAGAGGCATCAAATTGAGTTCTGTTGCCTTTTTCTTGCGTTCGCCACCAAGTGCTAATCCTCTCATAACGATTTCCTATCCTTAAAATTATTTATTATTTTATATCAACTTTAACAACGGCGAGCCTGAGACAAAATCGCCGCATCCTCTCCATCAATTCGTCTGATCGGCGGATCAGAAAGCTGGCAAGAAACAGGCCCGGAACGGCAATAATAAGTCCTGTCTGTGTAGTAATAAGTGCCTCAGATATACCGGCAGCCAATGCACGCGCATTACCGGTTCCGAATTCGGCAATGGCGGAGAATGTCTTTATCATTCCACACACCGTACCCAGCAGGCCCAACAAAGGTGCGATACTGGAAAGAAGAGAAATCGTACCTACGTACCTTTTTATGTATCCTTCCTGATTAATACGAAGGCTGTCGATAATATTCTCATTAAGAGCTTTGACTTCGGTTCTTTCTTTAAGATATCCGTCAATAATCTTTTTTTGCCATGGGGCAGCAGGCACTTCCTTCTTTCCTTTCTGCAAATCACTCGCTATTTCATGAGCAAGCCTGTCACCCTTGGTAAGGGTATACATCTCAATAATCTTTTTCCCGATCAGATACCACATCCAAAGAGATGTTAATATAAGAGGGTACATTACCCAACCCCCGAGCTGGATCTGCTCGATAGCATCTTCCAATAGGTCATACCAAAAAATCACCTTAGGCCTCCGAGACTGAACCTTGCTGTTTTATAAGGGTGACGGCAAATGATGTCCCCTTCTCCTGCATATCATTTACTATCTTATCAACCTGTCTTTCCAAATAGTGATGGACAAGCATTATGGGTACGGCCGTGGCCAGTCCAAACTGCGTGGTTAACAATGCCACTGAAATACCGCCTGCCATCATGGTCGGGTCCCCTGTGCCCACTTCGGTTATGACCTTGAAGGTCTGGATCATACCGGTTACCGTACCCAAGAGGCCCAGCAACGGCGCAATAGCCGCTAACAGTGATAATGTAGTAAGAAACCTTTCCAGCCTGGGCATCTGCTTTAGAATGGCTTCCTGCAGGGAATTCTCCAGTACCTCTTGCGTCTCTCCCGCATTCTCCATCACCTCCTTAAGCATCTGGCAGGTTGGGATACGGCTTTTGCTCTCACAATAATTCTCCGCTTCCTTCCATCTGTTTTTGGATACCATGCTTTTAATATCCGATATAACCTTATCGGAGGCCCTTGACTTGGTTGCCAATGTAACAAACCTTTCCAATGCCAGTAACAAGGCGAAGAGTCCAACAGCTGCGATGGCATACATCAGAGTACCACCCCTTGCCAGCCAGTCACGAAAACTTTCCTTGGTGGTTAGTTTGCTGAAGGATCCACCCGCGGAGGGATCTATAGGCGCAAGATTGCTTTCCCCGTCAAGATACTCCTTAATCTGTTGTTGGGCTGCCCATGGAATGTCGCCTGAAATAGAAATCAGCCGTTTTCCAACTGCATCCGGAACAAGAAAACCCACCGTGCCGTCGTCCTTGCGGAAAAAGGTGGTGAAGATTCCAACACGGCAAATCTCACCGATGGTATTCCTCCCGTCGGGACCGACAAATTCCCCCGTTCGGCGCATAACATTGCCCTGTTCGGACATCTCTTTAAAAAAGAAGTCCGCCAGGGTCTGTATTGACTCCATCCCCGGAAATCGTTTAGAGTCGAGAATCTCTTGAAGTACATCCGACCTCTCGGGATATTCCGCTGTAATGGGATTATCCCTGCTTACTTCGGAGGCGTCTTTGGCTGTTCCTCGGACTGTTCCTTCGATCGCATCGATTTCTTCCTGCTCATTTGCCAGATCCTGTTTCAGTTGCTCCTCTTGCTTTCTCAAGGATTCGAACTCGGCTCGAAGCTTATCCAAGGCACGCTGTTCTCTCTTCTCCTGCGCCTCTAATTGTGCTAGTTCTTTCTCCAGGTCCGCCTTGTCCATTTTCATCATCCGTTCTGTTTCAGAGGCTTCTTCTACGGCCTGGTCTTGTTCAGAGTTGATCTGACTAGCCACCTGTCCCCAATTTTCTGCGGCAATCACTGTGCTTGCAAAAACAATAAAAGATGCGACCGCCATAAAGACCGTGATTTTTTTCCAGTATCTTTCCATTATCATAACGCTCCTAAGGGAATTTCAACGATTTCTACTGTACGCTTGCGTTGGGCTATATCCAATACCCTGCGAACATTCCTGTACAAATCATCGGGAATCGGTTCCCACCGTCTGGTCCCATGATTCCATTGACCTAACTGGGTCCCGTCCAACGACATATACAACATAGCCACCCGCCCCAGACGAAAGATTACGACCTCTGTATCTATGCCGTTAATTTTCAGCATCTGGTCCTCAATAGCTTCCACTATTTGGCCGTACTCTACTTCGATCTCAAGACCTTCAGCAAAAACCCGGCGGAGTTTCTCGCTCAACGCTACATCATAATTATTCATCGAGTTTTTCAATGCCCGCAGCCTTTTCTGTCTCTCTTCAGCTAAAAACGGGATATCGTTTTCCACAAAAGTCTCCAGCTTGGTGACGACTTCTTCCAGGTAAGGTTCGAGTTGCTCTCGCAGTTTATTGATCTCAGCTTTCTTGAATTCCAGATTCTTAATATTCTCTTTAACGGTCTCGATATAGACTCTATTCTTCTCTTGCCGGTACTGCAGCCATGTCACTCGATATTTGAGATCTCTGATGTCATCTATCGTATCCTTCTTTTCCCAGTCCCAGTTATCCGCCCTTTCCTGGACCTCGCCTTCGACAGCCATAGCTTTGGATACTCTTTCACTTACCTCTTCCGGTTCTGGCTGGCTGAATGCAGCCTGACCCGCAAAGAAGATTAAAAGTATCACGGTTAATAGGATCCGTTGAATCATATTATTTGCCCTCCATTTCTGTTGACCGATTTTGGCCAAAATAATCTAATCAATTTCTATAATAGATTATGATAACTAATTCAAGGAAAAATTGCCAAGGGACAATTTACTAAAAACAAAAATTTAACGTTCCAAGAATTCATGTATTGCGGTCTGGTGTTATAGAATTTAAAGTTTATATCTGTCAAGAAAAAAGGTGATTTATTTTTAACTTTTATTATTATGTGTGGTAAACTGGAAAAAACAGCTTTTCATGATTTTTTCCGGTTTTTATCACTAAAAACCGCTTATTTCATAACCTTAGATAATCTGGGGCGTTTAGGCGTTTATCAATGGACTATAAAATCGTTAAAACGAAAATGGGAAAGAATTGGCTCTCATGCCTCTTGTCAGGTTTCGGCATTACCTTTCTCTGCGCAATATCCGTTTTTTTAGGCGTCCAATCTATGTTGTATCTCCTAAAGGCCTTGCATGTTCAAAGAGATGTCGTAATAATTTTTTCAAGTATATTCTATGGGATGGTATATTTAATCGCAAGGGCGGTTGTGAACGTTAGAAGCCGTAGGCAACAGTCGCATTTTGCTCTGGAAGAGCTTGAAGCCGGCATGGATAAATTAAATGAATCCAAGCCCCAAATACCCGAATTTCGTCTCACCGCATGGTTTATATTCGGGATCTTTTCCGTTATGTGGTTAACACCGGCGCTGGTTATCTACTGGGCTTCACCCGTGTATCCCAGTAAGATAATCGTGATTTTTTCGTTCATATTCAGTCTGCCCACTGCAATAATCTACTATCTCTTGAATGATAAGAAATTTCAATCCTTAACCGACCGATTGGTGTTTTACCTAGGGGCCGGTTCCGGCTTGATCCTCGCCATCTTTTTAATCAAAATATGTGTAGTTTATCTTTAACCCTTCGATTGATCCTTCTACCGGCTTCTATTATCTCTTTTTTCAGGATATCCATTTTTTCTCCGTTAAGCCTCGCCTTGAATCCCACAACATATAGAGTGGCTGGATGTTTTTTCCCTCCGGATATAGGAACAGCAACAGCCCTTACACCGGAGATGTATTCCTCATAATCTACCGCGACACCCGTAGTATGAACATCTTCTATCGCTTCAATAAATCTATCTGTATCTGTTATCGATTTTTCGGTATATTTGGGGAGTCCTTTTTCCTTAATGATCTCTAAAGCCTCATCCTTATCCATAATAGATAAAAGGGCCTTTCCTGGTGCTGCCGCAAATAAAGGGAGGGTTGAGCCGACAGGTGATGTTATCTTAAAATCATGTTCGCACTCTACAACATCCAAAACTAGAATTGACCTGCGATCTCCACTTAAGGCGCCGAAGAAAACGGTTTCCTGGACCTTTTCCATAAATTCTTCCATGACGGGCCTGCATATTTCTCTTATATCCATCTGCGTGTATAACTGCCGGCCCAATTCAAAAAGTGTGAGGCCCAGATCGTATTTTCTGGTAAAAGGGTCACGGGTTAATGCCCCCACATCTTTAAGTACTGATATGATGCCATGTGCCGTACTCTTGGGTATATTCAGTTTGCTGGCGATTTCGTTCAGCCCCATACCTTTTTGAGAAGAAGATATAACCCTAAGTATATCAAAGGCCTTTTTTACTGATGGTGCCAAGTATCTTTTTTTCATAGTTCGCCATAATGAACAGGTTTACTATATCTAAATTACCTTTTATATCATTTGTCAATAAATTTCTGTTATGTCTAGCATGATATAAGTATTTAGCATTATTATTTTTACTTGACAGCCTTAATGGGTATGGTATCCTGTATTTATGTAGAGTTCGTAATAATGAACATGAGTAGAAATATCAAACTAGCCATCTAGTAGACATGTTCAATGGTCTGAATTAATAACAACTTTGTGGAGGATCTCAACAAATGAGCTTTGTAACATTTGTGGAAGGTCCGCTCTTAAAGATCGTTTTCCTGGCCTTTTTTATAGGGCTAATAATCAGGGTCTTCTTTTTTGTATTTTCTATAATAAAAGGTAGCAATTCTTCTGGAAGCAAAATCGGATATTTCTCAGCAATATTCGCGCGGTTCCTGATACCATTTCACATGTCCGCATTTAAAAGGCCTGTTTATTCCATGCTCCGATATGTATTTCACATATGCCTGTTTGTCGTTCCCATATGGTTGGGAGGACATATATATCTATTGGAAGAATCCAGTTTAGGATGGTCATGGACCCCTTTGCCGGATGAATGGTTAGACATAATGACATTGCTTTTAATAGGTTTGGCTGTTTTCTTTGTTATCAGGCATTTGACAATAAAGGACGTCCGTATGCGATCATCCTTTTCAGACTATATCATTATTATTATTGCGGCCTTGCCCTTCGTGACAGGCTATTTTCTAAAAAACGGCACACTGGACGACATATCTTTCTTCTCGGAAAATATATGGACAATCCATATATTAAGCGGAGAGATAATGATAATCGCCACTGTTTTTTTGTTCTGTAGAATGCGGATGGATGTACTTAAATGTACGGGTTGTGCGTCCTGCGCGTTAAGCTGCCCGACATCTACCCTTGAATCCGAGGATAGTGGGAACCTTCGCATATTTAATTATTCCCATTATCAATGTATATGCTGTGGTTCCTGCGTTAATACCTGTCCTGAGAATGCGGTTGAATTACGGCATGAGATAAGCGTGAAAAGGTTGTTCCAGGTTCTTGCCAGACAGGAGATCAGGTCCGTGGAGCTTGAATCATGCAAGAGATGCGGAGCGCTTTTTGTACCCGAACCACTGATGCAGAAGATAAACAGGGTATTTATGGAGGAATATCTACAGCTTTGCCCGGATTGCCGAAAGATAACCAGAGGTGAATACATAAAAAGAATATCGCCTTGGCATCGTAAATCAAGGCAATATTCCTGACTATGAAAAACCATTCAGAGGGGACGGAAAGGAGAATAAGGATGGCAACAGATAGAGAAGGTGTCTCCACAGCCGAAAGTCTCCGTAAGACCAGGACCTACGGCAAAGTAAGATGCCATAATCCGACATGTATGGAAAGGCTTGAACCCAAAAAAGGGGATAAGACCATAAAATGTCCTACCTGCGGGATGGAGTTTCGCCTGGCATGGGTCAAGGAAGGTTTTCCCAGGATCCGGGGACCGGTATGGGATGTCAACAGAAGAATAGCAGAAGAGGCCTTGGCCAAGAAAATGCGTGATAAGACAAAGGAGGAGTAGTGACATGGCTCTAAAAAGAAGAATCGCATATATTGATCTCACCACAGGGGACATCAAGACAAAACCGATTCCCATCGAGATTCGGAAAAAATTCTTGGGGGGCAGGGGATTGGATGCATATCTGCTGTACAATCACACTGAAAAGGGATGCGATCCGGTGGGTCCGGACAATACCCTGATGGTAAGCGGAGGAACACTTACCGCCACATGCGCTTCCGCAACCGCCAGAACCCATGTTATGGCCAAATCACCCCTTACCGGCCTACTGGGGAGTGCGAATATGGGCGGGTTTTTCGCCCCTGAGATGGCCTGGGCCGGTTTTCATCACCTGGTGATCAAGGGCAAGGCCCAACATCCTGTCTACATATATATCCACAACGGAGAAATCGAAATACGTGACGCCAGGGATATCTGGGGGCTGACAGTCCCTGAAGCACAGTGGGCTATTCGTAAAGACCTTGGGGATCATGAGGTCAAGAGCATGGTCTGCGGGCCTGCCGGTGAGAACCTGGTCGCCTTTGCCAACGTAATGACCGGGATCAAAAACTCAGGCGGCCGAACCGGAATGGGATGCGTCATGGGGTCAAAGAATCTTAAAGCAATCGCGGCACGGGGTACCATGGACATTAGAATTGCTCATCCAGTTGAGGCCCTTGAGTTCAACAAGCGGTTTATCGATCAGATCACCAGCGCCAAGGTCAATCAGACCCAGGGGAAAATCGGTACTCCCTTTATCTGGGGAGCTACCAACTCCTGGGGAGGAATAAGATGCAGGAACTTTCAGTACAATCAATGCGAATATGCGGATGATATCGAACCGGAAAGAATAGATGAAATATGCGAGGAAACAATGGGTCCCTATCATATGACAGGTTGTTTCGGTTGTCAGGTCCACTGCCGGGCGCAGTATAAAATCCCGGATGGACCATACGCCGGCAAGTATGATGAAGGTCCTGAATACACCTCCCAGGGGGCCTTTGGCGGAGAAACCGATACCCCCAGGGCAACCACAGTCCTCACTGGGAATCATCTGGTCGATCAATACGGCATGGACAACCTAGATACCGGAAGCATTATCTCATGGGCCATGGAGCTATATGAACTCGGTATAATAACTGATAAAGAGACGGACGGCCTGGACCTCAGTTTTGGCAACGATGAGGCAGTCATTGAAATGATTGATCGAATCTGTTACCGGAAGGGCTGGTTGGGTGATACCCTAGCCAATGGAGGCATCAAGGCCTCCCAAATAATCGGCAAGAATTCCTTTGACTACCTCATACAGGTCAAGGGCATGTCCAACCTACACTCCGACGAAAGGGCCACCCCTGCCCTCGCCCTGAATGTTGCCACGGCATCAAGGGGTTCAGATCACCTAAGGAGCAGGCCGGCTATTGACCTGTACCATCTACCGGAAGAGGTCCTCAGGAAGATATACAGCAGCCCCGTCCCTTATGACGGGCCCCTGAGTTCCGAACATACCGAATACATCGGCAAACCATGGCAGGTTTACTGGCAGGAAAACTGTTATATGGCCGTCGATTGCATCGGTATCTGCAAATATCATACCACCTTCCTGGGTGCCACGTTGCCCAATTTTGAGGATTGGTCCAAGGTTCTTTATTATAACACGGGTCTTGAGATGAGCCCGGAAGACATATGGCAGGTGGCGCGCCGATGCAATATGATAGAAAGGCTTTTTAATATCAGGGAAGGTCTTACCAGAAACGATTTGGTAAAGGGTGATATGCTGAATCACCGTTATTTTGATGAGCCAACCCGGCGCGGGGCGCCTGATGTTGTGGGGAAAGTAATTGAAAAGGATAAATTCATCAAAATGATTGACGAATTCTATGAGCACAAAGGACTTGACAAGGAAGGTCAGCCCAAAGCCGAGACACTCAAAGAGCTCGGTATTGAGAATGAGCCGAGTCATCTTCTATAAATCTTTCTGGAATGTGAGGAAGGAGTAAATAAATGGCTAAAGCCCTATATATAGATTATCAAAAATGTACGGGATGCAGGCTATGCGAACTAGTATGCGCGGTTATGCATGACGGCATTTCCAACCCTGCGAGAAGCCGCATAAAGGTTATGAAGTGGGAGGCCGAGGGGCTTTATGTCCCCATGTCTTGCCAGCAATGTGAAGACGCACCATGCATGAATGTATGCCCTGTAAAGGCAATTTCCCGTGATGAGGAGCTTGGAACGGTTGTTGTGGATTATGACGTGTGTATCGGCTGCCGCGCCTGTGTGGCTGTATGCCCATTCGGCGCGATGAACTATAACCCAATTGATAAAAAGGTATTCAAGTGTGACCTTTGTGATGGAGACCCTCAATGTGTGCGTTTTTGCGAAGAAAAAGCCGTTGATTTTGTGGAACTCGAGGATATCAGTAACATAAAAAAGCGAGAGGCGGCCGAGCGATTATCCAATGCTGGTAAAGACGCCGCAGCTCTTATGGCGCAGATGTAAACTAAAGAATAGGCAAAAGAGACCCTCAAAATATTGAAGAACTCTTTTGACGGCCGGTTTTGAATCAAACCACCTTTTACCTCTGCAATCCTGCTGAGAGCAACTTACCGCAAATCTGTCCTATACTTGACAGTCGACCCGGCTTAATAGTATTAACCCACTGCCTAAAATACGAAAAGCGGATCGGTTGATCAGACTTTGCTTTTATTTCACCGGCTCTGCATTCATTGCGAATAGATATTCTACATGATCATTACAGGCTGTTGATTATTTAAAAGGCCATAATCTGGGAAACGGCAATGGAAATAAACAAGATCGAATTACTTTCTGTAGGTATTGATATCGGCAGTTCAACCAGTCATCTTGTTTTTTCAAGATTAATATTAATAAGGGATGAGATGTCCCCCTCTCGCCGTTTCGAGATTAAAGGAAGGGATATCATTTATGAAGGGGAGATAATAGAAACACCCTTATTGGATGATATGACTGTCAATATTGATAAGCTGACAGATTTTTTTAATAAGGAATGCCGACACGCAGGTATTGATTTCGATGATGTTCATACCGGCGCTGTGATTATCACCGGAGAAACAGCCAAAAAACGCAACGCTCCCCAGTTATTGGAAGGCCTATCCAAGGATGCAGGAAAATTCGTTGTGGCTACAGCCGGCCCCAACTTTGAAAGCCTTCTCGCTGCAATGGGTTCAGGGGCGACTGCCAGGTCAAAGGAACAAAAAAAGACCATCCTGTCATGCGATATTGGCGGCGGGACATCCAACCTCGCCATAACAGAAGACGGCAAGGTCGTTTCAACAAGTTGCATATCGGTCGGTGGTAGATTAATCTCTCTAGATGCTGAAGGCAGGATTTCCGGCCTTGCCAAACCCGCCGTAAAGGTCATGCAGCATATCGGGCTGGATTATAAAATAGGGGATCGTATCCCAAAAGCGGATATCGAAAGAATAGCATCAAGCTTAGCTGAATCATTGATTGAAATCATGAACGGTCCTGCGACCTCCATGTTGGCAAGGGAATTGATGGTAACGGATAGTCTGAATTACAGGGATTCAATAGATGAATATATGTTTTCAGGGGGTGTTGCGGAGTTCATATATGGTGCTTCCAACAGTTACAATGATATAGGGAAGATTCTTGCGGAAAGAATAATCGCCTTGTCCGGTAGATTAAAGGCCCCTGTGGTCGAACCCAGGAATAAGATCAGGGCAACCGTGATCGGAGCAGGCGTCTATTCGTTATCCATCTCGGGTTCATCAGGATTTATGGATGATAAACTTATGTTTCCAATAAGGAATGTTCCTGTTCTCAGGGTGGATGTGGAGCAGTCGCGTTTAAGCGAGGAGCATGTGGTTTCTCAGATCAATACCGCATTCCAGAGGTATGACCTGATGGAGGGGCAGGAGATCGTTGCTTTATATTTCAAGGATCCGCTTAAAGTCAACTATCCAGAATTAGAGTTGTTTGCGAAATCCATTGAAACCGCTCTCCCTAATTCGATAGTAAAAAAAAGACCTGTTATTCTGATATTCGAAAAAGACATAGCATGCAGTGTAGGCAATGTCATCCGGCGGGAGACAGATCTGAAAACCAACTTACTATCACTTGATGAATTATCATTAAAGGACGGGGATTGGATCGATATCGGCGAACCATTACTCGGTTCTCAAGTATTCCCGGTGACAGTAAAATCCCTTGTATTTCCGGTAGATTAGCAGTTCTTTTTTCTATCTTTGCCAGATATCATCCGCCGGCAAGCATATATATCAGATGAATCTTATCCCCGTCCTTGACCTCCCTGGCAAGCTCGTTAGGGTAAGCACTTTCACCGTTCAAATAAACCTCCATAAGGGGATTGAGCTGTCCCTTTTTATCAAATATCTCTTTTCTTAACGGAGGGTACTTCCCAATCAGATCATTCAGGCACTCCTTTACGTTGTTTCCTTCCACATACACGGATTCCTGTCCGTTTGTGTATCGCCTGTGTGTTTTATGGAGATTTATCTGTACACTCACTGTTTATTCCTTATGTTGCCGCAATGTTCACATTCGGGATTCTTTTTCACCTTGAATTCTTTGAACTTCATATCCAGCCCATCAAATATTAACAGCCTATTTACTAATAGATCTCCTATCCCCGCAATGTATTTAATCACCTCCATGGCCTGGATTGATCCGATAACAGCCGTTGTTGCGCCTACAACCGGGAACTTTTTGGATGGTGGCTCCCCGTGATACATGCATCTAAGGCAAGCGGTCTTGCCTGGTATAATATCCATTATCTCCCCTTCAAAACCATTGACGGCGCCGTGAAAAAAGGGGATATTTTTCTTAATGGCGGCCTTATTCAGGATATACCTTGTTGCCAGGTTGTCCAGGGCATCCACTAAAACATCAAAGCCGTCTAACATCTGCATCACATTGTTTTGATTGATGCTGTCGTAACTGATTTCGACCTTGATATTGGGATTGAGCCTAATGAGCTTGTCCTTGGCTGATTCTATCTTTTTTTTCCCAATATCTTCTTCCCAGTGAAGCACTTGCCTGTTGAGGTTGCTGAGTTCGACACGGTCACCATCAGCTATCTTGATTAATCCAACGCCAGCAGCTGCCAGATAGATGGCTATGGGAGAACCAAGCCCCCCTGCCCCAGCGATAAAAATCTTTGATCGCTTGAGCTTTTCCTGTCCATGGGCCCCTATCTCCTTCATCATTATTTGTCTGTCGTATCTTTTCAGTTCACCCTGCGTAAACATAATTGCAAAAGACCTCCAAAAACGTGGAATCAAACATGACACGGACCGCGTTTCTTCCTTGTGCATAACAATAAATTCCTCCCTGGAACGGGCGATCCGGCGATGGATAATAATCTAAATCAAAACACCTCAAAAAACAAGGCCTTGAGAAACAGGTAGTAATAGAAACTGGTTTTTATTATGATCATACACCATGCCTCTGCACTGGGTGACTGGATAAGGGAAGTCGAAAATAGAAAAGGAACAAGCTATAGGAGATACGGCTCCGTTATCGGGTGGTGGAACGAAGATTAGGTCGTAAACCCCTATGTACCACGATATTCCCAAACATTAAACGCCTAAATATCACATCCTTAAGGCCTGCCTCCTCCATTATGCCGGCTGTCTCTTCAGGTTTCATAAAATTGATGGTTGAAGTGGATAGATAGGTGTAAGCATCCCTTTCCCCTGTTATCAGGTATCCGAGAAAGGGGATAAATCGCTTTAAGTAAAACATGACAAAGGGTCTTATTATATTGGACGGTTCGGGGGAGGTATCAAGACAGACGACACAACCTCCGGGTCTTACGACGCGCATCTGCTCCTTGAAGATCGACTTAACATCATTTACATTCCTTATTAGAAACCCGGAAGCGACCGCATCGAACACCTTGTCATGAAAAGGCAATCTTGATGCGTTCGCCTTGCACCATCCCACGCTTTTCGCCTCATCCTTGTCTCGACTTTTTTCTATCATCTCCAAAGTAAAATCGACACCGGTTATGCGAATTGTGGGATCAAGTCTCAAGGCCTCAAAGGCAATATCACCAGTACCGGTTCCCACATCGAGGACCCTCCCTCCTTTTGGAACCTTCGCCATCCTTATCAGGTAACGGCGCCAGGATAGATCCCTCCCAAAGGTTATTAACCTGTTCATAAGATCATATCGACAACAGATCCTTCTAAACATCCTGTGAATGCGTAATGCCCGGTCGGTTCTGTCTGCCTGTGTTATCATCCCCAGTATCCTTCCCCAGTATGAGCTTCGGCTTGCCTCTCGCCTAACAAGGCTTTTTCTTGCCTAAAGTGGCACCACTGTGCATAAAGTCCGAGGTTTTTAGTATTTCTTGCTGATAGGTAAGTGCCGGTTGCGACTGGACTGAACTCGTCGAAGTCTGTCAGTTCGTATATAAAAACCATGGTTCAATGGATTAGCACTAAACTGAGATCTTAGCCCCTTTCTCCAACTGCGCCTCATTAATATTATAGAGTGCATCAAGGGAGGCTATCATAAAACTGCCCGGCGAATCAGCCTTTTCGGCGGCCTTTTCACCTGCGAGTCCGAAATAGGCAAGGGCTGTGGATGATGCTGTGACAGGGTCGTTATCCACCGCAAGGAAAGCTCCCATAATGGCAGTGGCAGCGCAGCCCGTACCGGTAATTCGACTCATCAAATGATGTCCGTTAGATACCTTTAAAGTCCTATCCCCATCAGTGACCAGATCAACTTCACCGGTAATGGCTAGGGTGACACCTAGTTTCTGCGACAGTATAAGGGCTGATTCGGTCGCTTCATCAACACTATGGATGGAATCAACCCCTTTTGTGCGGGATGATTCACTCTCCAGGGAAAGGACCTCTGATGCATTGCCCCTTATTATATTAATGGAGATCTCATCGATAAGTCTTCTTGATGATTCGGTTCGAAAGGTAGTCGCGCCCGATCCCACAGGGTCAAATATAACGGGTATATCCAGTTCGTTCGCCTTTTTCCCAGCCTTTATCATTGACTTGATCCAGACGCGATCAGGCGTACCTATATTCAGCACCAGCGCGCCGGCCATGGAAACCATCTCTTCTACTTCCTCAACGGCATGGGCCATGACAGGGGATGCGCCTGCAGCCAGCAGGATGTTGGCGGTATAATTCATGACCACAAAATTGGTGATATTGTGAACCAGGGGTCTTTTATCCCTCAATGCTGCCAGATTGATACCCGCCTTCTGAGCAAGTCTTGTGTCATATATCATTTTCTATTATCCTTCCTTAAGGACCAAACAGTTCAGATTAAAGGTTTCATCCGGTTAATGAGTAGGCAAAGAAGTAAAAGATTAAATTTTATCCGCCTTCGCAGAAAACCACGTGCTTGCCCGTGGTTGAATGCGCAAATGATCGCTTGCTACGGCGCGATGTCGCCCCCAGTTTAGGTGGATAAAAGAACTTGCCTATTTCTTAAAATGATCCCATCCATGAGAAGTCAGATTACGCCTTGACCCATCGGGCAAAACAATCTTTAAACCCTCTGAGGCCTCCGTGACCGATCCGATCTCGGAAACACGCACATTATTTATTTCAGTAACAACGGAGCGTATCATTTCGATATTTTCTGACGGGCAAGTAATAATCAATTCATAGTCGTCGCTATCGTTAAGGACCATGTCATACAGGTCCCCCGATTC
The DNA here is from genome assembly GCA_964418945.1 of uncultured Desulfobacteraceae bacterium. GTDB lineage: Bacteria > Desulfobacterota > DSM-4660 > Desulfatiglandales > HGW-15 > CAYUYB01. The sequence continues at coordinate 4,609 of CAYQNR010000015.1, read as the reverse complement.
TAAGTCAATCCCGCTCATATGCTCACTTACGGGAAGCTTTTCCCGGACTATTTCAGCCCCCACCCCGCTCTCTTCGCATATATGCCCCAAATCTCCGATAAGCCCGTCACTGATATCTATCATTGAGCTGGCCAGACCTGATGTCGCAATAGCGCGGCCTTCCCTTGCCTTGTGAGTCGGCCTGGTATAGGCGGAAATAAGGGGGTGGGCTTCAAGGTATCTATCTTTGTCCCGGTCAAGTAGCAATCTCAGACCGGCAGCCGCCTGTCCCGGGTAACCGGTTACAAGGACGGCATCTCCTATCCTGGCGGTTGAACGACGCAATATAGCATCCTTTTCTGCCTCACCTATTAATGTAATATCTATAAAATTAGAATCCTCCGACCTGGTTACATTTCCTCCGATGAGGGAGGCCTGAAAAGGTCTCAGTTCTTCAATAAAGCCTTGGTAAATGTCGTCAATGTCCTTTACGGGCGTATCTTCTCTCAAGCCCAAGGACACGAGGGCATAAAGAGGGTAACCGCCCATGGCACCGATGTCGCTTATATTCATAACCATTGCGCGTCTTCCTATGTCCACGGGGGTCATATAATCCTTCAAATAATGCCTCCCTTCAATCATACAATCACAGGTAACCAGGATTTCGACACCAACTTTGGGCTGGAAGGAAGCGCAGTCATCTCCCACCCCCAGTGTTAATCCCCTGCTTTGGATCCCGGCCCTTCCTAGGAGTTTATTGATACGCTGGATCAATCCGAACTCACCTATGTCAGCCAGTGTTTGAACCATAATTCAACGCCTCTTTTAATACCCTTGTTGCCTTTTCAGGATCCTGTTTGCAACAGACTGCCGAGATTACCGCAATGCCATGCACGCCTGCCTGAATCAACTCGGGAATATTATTCGAATCCACGCCTCCTATGGCTATAAACGGTAAAGGAATCTCGTCCAATGCCTGTTTCATAACATCGATCCCGCAGACCGGGCCCGCATCATCTTTTGATGTAGTTTGGTAAACAGGTCCGAAACCTATATAATCAACAGCTTCTGCAAGACACTTTCGGGCCTCTTCGACGCTTCCTGCTGATCCCCCTATAATCTTATCATACCCCAGCAGGTGGCGGGCGAGAGGTACAGGGAAATCATCCTGACCCAAGTGAACTCCGTCCGCCCCAGATGCTATGGCTATGTCTATTCGGTCGTTTACGATGAACATTATACCGGCTTTCGAGCACAATATCTTAATTTGCTTTGCAATTTCAATCAGATCTCTGGTAGTCCCGTTCTTCTGACGAAATTGAACCGTATCCGCTCCCCCTGATATTGCCATGGCCGCAAGTTCGAGATGAGAAAAGCGATCTTGAAGCACCACATCAGTTAGTACATGAAGTCTGCCGATCTTTTTCACCTGAAGATTCTCCTTATGTCATTTTTCCTTTTAACAGATAAGGTGTCAGGTCGCAATAATATAACAGCACTTATAAGCTCGTGCTTGAAATTATATCTCTTATGTTATATAGACTCATTACGCCCTTTTTAAACAATATATTACGCGCCTTGTTGAAGAGAATTTAATACTTCATCTTACTATTGGTCATCCTGTTATAGAATCTGCATCTTGGCTAAGCAGGGAAAAGCGTGAAGCAATCTTCAAGATTGGAGGAAAACAGAAATGATAGAGTTGAATGAGGAGCAGAGAATAATCCTTAATACAGTGAAACAGATTGCCACGGAAAAGATCAAACCCATGGCAGCGGAGATAGATGAAAAAGGTGAAGTCCCCATGGATTTGATAGAAATATTCAAGGAGAACGGGCTATTGGCGCCACTTATCCCCCAGGAATATGGGGGTGTCAATTCCAGTTTTTTGCTGTTTTCTTTGATCCTGGAAGAGATTTCAAAGGTCTGCGCCTCTTGCGCGCTCATCCTTATCTCTCATGCTGATGGTCTGCTGCCCATCCTTCATAAAGCAACCCCGGAAATGAAAAGAAGGTATCTTCCGGGATTTGTCAAAGGTAAAATCGCCTGTTTTGCAGCCACCGAACCGGATGCCGGATCAGACATCCAGTCCATGAAGACTCGCGCAGTCCGCAAAGGAGACAACTATATCATCAATGGCAAAAAATGCTTTATTACCAACGCTTCTTTAGCCGATACCATAACACTTTTCGCCTATACCGATCCTGACAAGAAAACAAAAGGGATCTCGGCCTTTGCGGTGGACAAAGGGGCAAAGGGCCTCACTTACGGCAAAAATGAAAACAAGATGGGAATGAGGGGCTGTACCAATTGCGAGCTCTTTTTTGATGATGTTGTGGTCCCTGCGGAAAAGAGGATCGGGGAGGAAGGCGACGGAGTTGCTGCCATGATGATAGCACTTGAAACAGCCCGTATGTTTACTGCCTCCCAGGCGGTCGGCCTGGCGCAGGGGGCCATTGACGAGGCTATCAGATATGCCAAGGAGCGAAAACAGTTTGGGAGACCCATTTCCGGTTTCCAGGCAATCCAGTTTATGATTGCTGATATGGTAGCAAACACGGAAGCCGCCCGCCTCCTGACATATCAGGCGGCAAGATACCTTGACCAAAACGAAAGGAGTAAGATCCCGAGATTTTGCTCCATGGCCAAGTTTATTGCCTCAGATAACGCTATGAGAGTAACCACGGATGCTGTACAGGTAATGGGTGGATACGGTTATATGAAAGATAATCCTCTGGAAAGGATGATGAGAGATGCGAAGCTTATCCAGATATATGCAGGGACCAATCAGATTATGAGAGTGGTTGCATCCAGAGAGGTGTTTAAGCGACAATAAATCTCATTATATTATTGATTTATCTTCATTAATTTAAGTACTAGTTTAATATATAGAAAAAGGAAAAACAGGCATGAATGTATTGGGAATTTACGGAAGTTCCCGCAAAGGTGGAAACAGCGATCAGCTTCTGGACAACGTTCTGGAGGGAGCTGCTTTCTCCGGGGCAGAGATTAGGAAGGTCTATGCCCGGCACCTCAAGATATCAGGGTGTCAAGCGTGCGGTGGATGTAACAAGACAGGTAAATGTATTGTCGATGATGAAATGCAATCTATTTATCCCCTTTTTGATTGGGCTGATATTATCTTTTTGGCTTCCCCTATCTATTTTTATGGCCTTTCCGGACAGGTCAAGCTGATGATAGACAGGGCTCAGGCAATGTGGTCCAAGAGAATGCTGGAAAAGGATTCTGAAGCCAGGAAGAGATACGACCGGGGCAAAGGTTATTTGATAGCAGTAGGTGCTACACGGGGTAAAAACCTTTTTAAGGGGAGCCAATTGACTGCCAAGTATTTTTTCGAGGCGCTGGACATGAGCTACGAAGGAGGTATCTTTTTCAGCAGCCTTGACAATAAATCAGCAGTTAAGAGGAACCCGGAGACCTTGCAGGAGGCCTATGATCTGGGACGACAGGCTGTATCCTCTTAACGTAGGATAGCGCGGATATTTGTCTTTATCTTTTCAATCCCCGCCCTTGCTAACGAGGTATTACCGAATCTTTTTGAAAATGATTCCCTGTCCATATTAAGGAATGCATCGGTGGGGGGAAGCATGATCTCCCTTGTTTTTCCATTCCTGTTAAAAGGGCATGCCTCCTGGCATCCGTCGCATCCAAAAAAACAGTCTTCCATCAATTTACCTTCATCCTTTTTGAGATCTTTTCTATTCTCTATGGTCAGATATGACAGGCATTTGGAGGCATCGATCCAAAAAGGTCTTTCCAGGGCACCGGTTGGGCAGGCATCAAGGCATCTGGTGCATGATCCGCAAAGGTTCTTCATGGGCTCAACGGGTGAAACCCTCACAGGAGCCGTAGTCAATATCTCCGCCAGGAAAAAGTATGACCCGAAACCAGGTATTATCAGCATGTTGTTTTTCCCGATAAAACCTATTCCGGAAGAATAGGCAAGGCTTCTCTCTAGGATAGGGGGTGAATCAACACAGATTCTGGTTCTAGAGCCTTTATAGGCATCCTTTATCATTGACGTCAGTTCCCCGCAGATAGCCTTCAATCTGTGATGATAGTCTTCCTTGTCAGGCTGGCTGTATCTTGATACACTCAGGCCGTCGGGTGTGCATGGTTTCTTTGAGGAATAAGGATAGGCCAGCGATACAATCAGATTACAGCCTCTCAGCAAAAGCACCGGATTCTCCCTTACCTCAAGATTCCTTTCCATCCAGGACATATCAGCATGCCTATGTGCGGATAACCATGACAGGAATCTGTCAAAATAAGGCGGCTTACTAGGGGTGGTAAAACCTATCCCGATAAAACCGAGATCTCGGGCCCTTTCTATTATTTCCTCTTTCATTTCAGCTAATTTTGAGGTAAGAGGGGCGCATCTAGGTCATATGGAGTCAGGACCTCAAAGCCATCTTCGGTTACATGGTATGTCTGTTCGAACTGGGCGGAAAGGGAACCGTCATCCGTAACGGCTGTCCAGCCGTCATCCAGGATATGAAGTTCTCTTTTCCCTAGATTGATCATAGGTTCGATGGTAAACACCATACCAGGGACGCAGCCGTGGCTTTCGGCATAGGTTTGTATGGCCCACCCTATATCACCAATCTTT